>NZ_JBHYKG010000216.1:0-14587 GCF_042741245.1 Kitasatospora sp. NPDC058965 | reverse complement strand
CGGGCCCGCGGGGGGCGGGGCGGGGGGGGGGGGGGGGGGGGCGGGGCCCGCCCCGGTGCGCGGGGGCGCGCCCCGTGGCCGTCCCTGGCCACGGTCACGACCACCGCCACCGCCACCGCCACCGCCACCGCGACGCGCCACGCGCTACGGCGTCAGATCAGTCCCTGGCGCAGCGCGTAGGCCACCGCGTGGGTCCGGTTGCGCAGGTGCAGCCGGGAGGTGACGTCGTGCAGGACGTTCTTGACGGTGCGTTCGGAGTACGCCAGCTGCTTGGCGATCTCGCGGGTGTCGTGGCCCTCGGCCACCAGCCGCAGCACCGCCCGCTCGCGGTGGAGCAGCCCGGCGGACCGGCCGCGCGGCTCCGCGGACTGGCACTGCGTGCGGCTCCGCCGCTCCGGCGGTGGGCCCTGGAGGTCGGACGGCAGGGTGCCCTCGCCCCGGACGGCCGAGCCGACCGCGTGGACCAGTCGCTCGGTGGTGGCCTGCGACCGGCGGACGAACCCGACCGCACCGCACTCCTGCGCGGCGGCCACGGCGGCGGCGTCCAGCGTCCCGAGCACCAGGACCAGCGCGGCGTCCAGGGTCCGGCGCAGGCTCCGCAGCCGGGTGGCCGTGCGCTCGTCCATGCTGCCGGCGACCACCACCGCGACCTCGGCCCCGGCCCGCTCCGACCGGTCCAGCAGGCGCACTTCGGGCCGGTGCCAGAGCTGGCCGACGACGCCGAACTGCGAGATCGGATCCTCGGCCTGCACCAGCACGGCGATTCGGCGCACCACCATCACACTGCTCCCCTTCCCTGCCACCCGCTGCCGCCCACCGCGGATCGCCGCCGGTCACCGCCTCCCGCCGTCGGCCGCGCCCGCCCGGGCAGCCTTCCGCGGCCCAGTCGACCACCGGGCCGCGGAGGGTCACCAGGTGGTTGCACCGGCAGAAGTGCCGTCGGCGATACTTCTGCCGGGGTGCTTGCTTCCGGGGCGGGCCCGACCGAGCGGGGACTTCGACCTTGGGGACAGCGACACCGAGCACGGAAGGGTTCGGCGGGCTGCTGCGCACCCTGCGCACCCGCGCCGGGCTCACCCAGGAGGAGCTGGCCCACCGGGCCGCGGTGAGCGTCCGCGCACTGGCCGACCTGGAACGCGGCCGGTCCCGGGGTCCGCAGCGCCGGACCGTCCAGGCCCTGGCCACGGGTCTGGGGCTGGACGCGGCCGACGCCGACCGGCTGGAGCACGCCGCGAGCCTCGGCCGCCCCCGACCCCGGACCCGGCCGGTCCCCGGGTCCGCCGCCCACGCCCCGCTGGCCCTCCCGCGGGACATCGGCGACTTCACCGCCCGCGAGTCGGCCACCGCCCAGCTGCTCGCCCTGACCCGGCACCAGGATCCGGACCGGCCCGTGGTCGTGGTGGTCTCGGGGCAGCCCGGGCTGGGCAAGACCTCGTTCGCCGTGCACGCGGCGCACCGCCTCGCACCGCACTTCCCGGACGGGCAGTTCGCCCTCGACCTGCACGGCATGGCCCCGGAGCCGACCAGCCCGCGCGACGCGCTGGGCCGGCTGCTCCGGGCACTCGGCGTGGCCGAGGAGGCGATCCCGGCCGGGACCGACGACCGCTCGGCGCTGCTGCGCGCGCAGACCGAGGGCCGGCGGCTGCTGCTGGTGCTGGACAACGCCGCGAGCGAGGCTCAGGTCCGCCCGCTGCTGCCCGGCCGGGGGCCTTCGCTGACCGTCGTCACCAGCCGCCACACCCTGGCCGGTCTCGAGTCGGTGCACCGCACCGAGCTCGCGCTGCTGCGCCAGGAGGAGGCGGTCGCCCTGCTGACCCGCATCGTCGGGCCCGACCGGGTCCAGCAGGAGGCGCAGGCCGCTCGGGACCTCGTCCACCTGTGCGGGTACCTCCCGCTGGCCGTCCGGATCGCCGGTCAGCGGCTGGCCGGCCGGCCGCGCGAACGCCTCGGCAAGCTGGTCGCCCTGCTCGGCGCCGAGGAGCGCCGACTGGACGGCCTGCAGGCCGGTGACCTGCAGGTCCGGGCCGCCTTCGCGCTGTCCTACCGGCGGCTGGCGCCGGCCGCCCGGACGGTGCTGCGCCGGGCCACCCTGGCCGCGGGCCCGGACTTCAGCCCCGAGACCGCCGCCCTGCTGGCCGATCTGCCGATCGGTCAGGCGGCCCGCTGCGCCGAGGAACTGGCGGACGCCGGCCTGCTGCAGCCCGACGGCGCGGTCGAGCGGTACCGCTTCCACGACCTGCTCAAGCTGTTCGCCGCCGAGCAGTTGGCCGTCGAGGACGGCCCCGGGGCGGCCGAGGCCGGCCGGGCGCGGGCCGCCCGGTGGATGCTGCGCCGGGCCACCGCCGCCGCCCTGCGCTTCGACGCGGACCGCCACCAGGATCCGCCGGAGGCCGATCCCGACCCCGCCGGCGCACCCGCCGACCGTGCGCAGGCCCGGTCCTGGCTGGAGGCCGAGCGGGCCCAGTGGCTGGCGGCGCTGCGCGAGGCCCGGGCGGCCGGGCACCACCGGCAGGTCGTCGACGCGGCGGAGGCCATGCACTGGTTCTCCGACCTCACCCAGCACTGGGAGCTGTGGGTCGAGGTGTTCCGCAGCGGTGTCGAGGCGGCCCGCGCCCTGGGCAGCCGGCGGGACGAGGCCGTCCAGCTCAACTACCTGGCCTGGTCCTACAACACCTGCGCCTACGACTACCACGCCGCGCTGGCCACCGCCGGGGCCGCGCTGGCCGTGGCCCGGGAGATCGGGGACGAGCTCCAGATGGGCTGGGCGCTGGGCTACGGCGCCACCGCGCTGCACCGGACCGGCCGGGTCGACGAGTCCATCGCCTGGCTCCGGGACTCCGCGGCCTGCCTGGACCGCCTGACCACCGTGCAGGGCCGGCTCGCCCAGCTCTCCACCCTGAACATCCTGGGCAAGCACCTGCGCCAGGCCGGCCGGGCCGCGGAGGCGCTGGCCATCCACCGGCGCAGCGCGGCGATCTGCCGGGCCGGCATCCCCGGGCAGCAGGCCGAGCTGACCACGCTCTATCTCGCGGCGGCCCGCCAGCACATCGGCAACGACCTGGCGGCACTGGGCCGGTGGGACGAGGCGGAGCAGCCGCTGCGGCAGGCGCTGGCCGCCTTCGAGACCGCGGAGATGCCTGCCTGGGGCGCGCCCACCCGGCTGGACCTCGGACTCGTGCTGCGGCAGTTGGCGCGCGACGAGGAGGCGCGGGCGACCCTGCTCGCCGCCCGGGACGCGCTGCGCGAGCTGAACAGTCCCCGGCAGATGGAGGCCGCCGCCGCGTTGCGCGACCTCGACCGGCACCCCGGCCTCGGCGCGCTGGAACCCGGGAGCCGGCGCTGACCCGACGGCCGGGGGCACCGGCGGTAATCTGAGGGTCCGTCAGATTCCGCCCACCACCGGAGGACCGCCGTGGCCGCGCTGCAGGACCAGGTCTGCCTGATCACCGGAGCCGCGAGCGGGATCGGCCGGGCCACCGCCGTGCGGTGCCACGCGGAGGGGGCCCGGGTGGTGGCCACCGACCTGGACGGACCGGGGCTGGCGCGGCTCGCGGCGGAGCTCGGGGACGACCGGCTGACCACGGTGGTCGGCGACGTGTCGCGGGCCGCGGACGTGCGGCGGATGGTGGCCGCGGCGGTCGACGGCCACGGGCGGCTCGACGTGGCGGTGGCCAACGCGGGGGTGCTCCCGTTGCTGGACGTCACCCAGGCCGAGGCGGACGACTTCGACCGGGTGATGGCGGTGGACGGCCGCGGGATGTTCCTGACCTGCAAGTACGCGATCGAGGCGATGCTGCGGGCCGGGCGCGGCGGCGCGATCGTCTGCGTCTCCTCGATCTCGGGCGAGGCCGGGCAGAAGGGCCAGGCGGTCTACGGGCCGGCCAAGTTCGTGGCCTCCGGCCTGACCAAGCACCTGGCCGTGGAGTGGGCCGCGCACGGGATCCGGGTCAACGCGGTGGCACCCGGCACCATCCGGACCGAGCGGGTGGCCCGGCTGCCCGAGGAGCCGGGCGGCGCCGAGTACCTGACGGCGATCCAGCGGCTGCACCCGCTCGGGCGGCTGGGCGAACCGGCCGAGGTGGCGGCGGCGATCGTGTTCCTCGCCTCCGCCGAGGCCTCCTTCATCACCGGCGCGGTCCTCCCGGTGGACGGCGGCTACCTGGCGCAGTGACCGGTCAGGGCCTGCGGATCGCCGTGAACCCGCAGGTCGGGGCGCAGAGCGTGACGATGCCGGTGAACCGGTGCGTGGTGCGGCCGCGGGTGACACTGTGGGTGGTGGACCGCTCGCGCAGGTTGGGGCCGCCGCAGCGCGGGCAGGTCTCCGCCACCGGGTTGCCCCAGGGGCGGGACGGGTCCAGCCGGCGGAACACCGGGACCATCAGCAGCAGCGACAGCGCGGTCACGCCGAAGCCGACCACCCGCCAGATCTGGTGCTGCGACTCCCGCCGGTCGATCATCTCCTGGTAGCCGTAGCTCCCGCCGCCGCCGTGGGTGGAGAAGATCTGGCAGATGTCGTGCACGCTCATGGTCTGGCCGTCGCAGGTCGGCGCGGCGTCCGACTGACCGCCGGCCACCGCCAGTGCCAGGACCAGGCCCAGCACGGCCAGCGCGCCCAGCACGACCAGGCCGGTGCGCCGGCTCGACCCGCTCTCCAACCGACGGCGCTGGGTGACCGCCGTCTCCACCACGGCCTGCGCCATGTCCCCGCTCAGCACTGCCATGCCCTGCTCTCCCCGTGTCCCCCGGGCGTGCCCGCCCCCTGACCGGCCCGCCTCGCAGCGGGCGGGCCGGTCGGGTCCCCGCCCTGCGCGGCCGGGCGCACCTTCCCCGTACACCCGGCCGCGCGCGCAGCCTAGCCGTGCCGGTCGGCACCGCCTTGAACGAATTTGACCATGCCTCAGACCAGCAGGGCACCCTCGGTCCGCCCGGCCGCCTGCACCCGGGCCGGGGAGGCGCCGGCCAGCACCCGGAACTCCCGGCTCAGGTGCGCCTGGTCCGCGTAGCCGCAGGCCAGCGCGACGTCCACCAGCCGGCACCCGCCGCGCCCGAGCATGCCCACCGCCCGGTGGAACCGCAGCACCCGGGCCGAGGCCTTCGGCGGCAGCCCGACCTGCTCGGTGAACCGGCGCACCAGGTGCCCGTGGCTCCAGCCCACCTCGTCCGCGATCCGGGCGATCGGCACGCTGCCGCCGCTGCGCGCCAGCAACTGCCAGGCCCGGCGCACCTCGGGCGCGGGCACCGGCCCGGCGGCCAGCCGGGTCAGCAGCGCCGCGTCCAGCAGGTCGAAGCGGGTCCGCCAGTCACCGGTCGCCGCCAGCCGCTCCACCAGCCACCGGCCGCCCGGCCCGAGCACCTCGGTCAGCTCGACCGCGCGGTTGGTCAGCTCCCGCATCGGCAGCCCGAACAGCCGGTAGGCACCGAGCGGGCTGAACTCCACCCGGATCGCCTCCTGGCCGCCCGGGTGCTCCAGCAGCGCGGGGCGGTCCTCCATCCCCACCACCAGCGACCCGATCCGCCCGCTGCCGTCGCCCTCGCCGACCCGCTGCACCTGGCTGAACGGTGCGGCGAGGTTGAGCACCAGCACCGCGCGCCCGGTCGGTACCACCCGCACCCGGTACGGCGCCGGCACCGACTCGAAGTACCCCGCGTAGCTGCGCAGGTACGGCCGCAGCTCCGGGTGCCAGGCGCGGGTCACCCGCCACCGACGACCGACCCGGGCCACGTCGATTCCTGCCCCGCTCATGACATCACCGCTCGCCCGAAGCGCCATCGGTGCTCCTCCCCCTAGACGCCCAGGCTATCGGCAACCCGATGCTTGCGTTCTCACCCGCACGGGCCGTGACCTGCCTCACAATCGGGCGAACTTCTGTGCCCTTCCGGCCTGCTCGCGCGTCCAAGGTTCGTAACCACCAGGACGGGACGGACGGGGGCGGGTGTGGCGACCAGCTGGGCGCGCGATCGGCAGCGCGGCGGGCAGGACGGGGCGGGCACCGCCGCGCGGCTCAGGACGGCGGCCCGGGTGGCCGGCCGCTCGATGGCCTGCCTGGCCGGCGGGTCGCTCCTCGCGGCCAGCGGCTTCTCCTGGTACACGTACCACGACCTCAAGTCCGGAATGACCACCTCCCACGCCATCGAGCAGGTGCAGCAGGCCAACGCGGCCGGCGGCGGCGGAGTCCCGCCGCACCTGGACAAGTCGGTCAACCTGCTGCTGATCGGCCTGGACAGTCGGCGCGACCAGGACGGCAAGGACCTGCCCCGCCAGTTCGTCGCCGACGAGCTCAACGCCGGCAACAGCGAGATCGGCGGCTACAACACCAACACCCTGATCCTGATGCACATCCCCGCCGACGGCGGCCGGGTGCAGGCCTTCTCGATCCCCCGCGACGACTACGTCGACCTGGTCAACGTGCCGGGCGGCCACCCGCTGGGCCGGGGCAAGGTCAAGGAGGCGTACGACCAGGCCAAGTACTACGCCGAGCAGCAGCTCTCCCGCACCTACTCCGGCGCCGAGCTGGAGCACCGCGGCCGCGACGCGGGCCGCGCGGCCACCCTGCTGACGGTGCAGAAGCTGCTCAACCAACCGATCGACCACTTCGCCGAGCTCAACCTCAAGGGCTTCTACGACGTGGCCAAGGTGTTGGAGCCGGTCACGGTCTGCCTGAAGAAGGACGCCGACGACCCCACCTTCGCGCGCACCGCCGCCACCCCCGGCGGCGGCTCCGGCTTCCACGGCAAGGCGGGCGTGAACCAGCTGGACGCCTCGATGGCGCTGGCCTTCGTCCGCCAGCGGCACAACCTGCCCGACGGCGACCTGGACCGCACCCACCGCCAGCAGGCCTTCCTCGCCTCGGTCACCACCAAGCTCAAGCAGCAGGGCGTCTTCGACGACCTGGGAAAGATGCGCGGGCTGCTGGACGTGGTGAAGCAGGACGTGGTGATCGACGACACCTGGGACCTGCTCGACTTCGCCCAGCAGGCCACCAACCTGACCGGGGGCAACGTGGAGTTCCACACCCTGCCGATCGTCCGCTTCGCGAACCTGCCGAAGGCCGGGGACGTGAACATCGTCGACGTGCCGGCGATCCAGGCGACGGTGCGTCAGGTCTTCGGCGGCGGGGCGCAGCCGGGCTCCGGCACGCAGCCGGCCGCCGGTGACAGCGCGTCGGCCACCGGGGGTGACGCCTCCGCACCGGCCGCCGACCCGAGCACCGCGAGCCCGAGCACCGCGAGCCCGAGCACCGCCGACCCGAACAGCGCGGGCCCGAGCACCGGTCCGAGCACCGGTCCGAGCGGATCGGGCAGCCCGAGCGGGACGGCCTCGCCCGGCGCGGACCAGTTCGCCGGGGACTCCGTCGAGGGCGGCGCCATCCCCTGCGTTTACTGAGTGGTTTCCCAGTGGGCGCCAGTAGACTCCCCGAGCCCGCCGCGCCGTCCGAACGGAGCTCCGCCGCACCATGACCGCCTACCCCGAGCTCACGCCCGCCTCCTGGGTCCGTCCGCTGCGCACCGTGCCGCGGGCGCGGCTGCGGCTCTTCCTGTTCCACCCGGCCGGTGCGGGCCCGCTGCTCTACCGGGACTGGCCGGACCGGCTGCCGGCCGACCTGGACCTGTGGGCGATCCAGCTGCCGGGCCGTGAGGCGCGGTTCGCCGAACCGCTGCTGACGGACCACCAGCTGGTGGTCGAGCGGCTCACGGCGGCGCTGCGGCCCTACCTGGACCGCCCGTACGCGTTCTTCGGGCACAGCATGGGCGCGCTGCTCGCCCACGGGGTGGCCGCGGCCGGCCGGCGGCACGGGGACCGTGCCCCGGAGCGGGTGCTGTTCAGCGGCTGCCCGGGCCCGGGCTCCACCGCCCGCCCGGACCGGACCCGGTGGAGCGACACCGAGTTGGTCGAGGAGCTGCGGCGGATGGGCGGCACCTCGGAGGAGGTGCTGGCCGAGCCGGAGCTGCTGGAGCTGCTGCTGCCGATCCTGCGCGCCGACTTCGCGGTGGTCAGCTCCTACCGGCGCCCGGAGGGCCCGCTGCTGGACTGCCCGGTCACCGTGCTGGGCGGCGCCGAGGACACCGTCACCCCGGCCGAGCTGGAGCGCTGGCGGGCCGTCACCACCGGCCGCAGCTCGCTGCACACCTTCCCCGGCGGCCACTTCTACCTCACCGGCGAGGCGGCGCCACAGGTCCTGGCCACCGTCGCCGAGGAGCTGTCCCAAGGGGCCCTGGAGGACTGAGGGTCCAGGCTGTCCGGACAACCCGTGACGGGTTGTCCGGACATCTTTTTGCCTGTTGTGCAGACAGCTCTCAGAAGGTTGTGCAGACAGCTTCCTGTTGTTCGTCCAAACGTACCTACGGGTAGCTACGGTTTCGGGCGGTCCGGCACCCCGCGCCGGACACCCCTCCGATGCCTCCTCGGGAGCACCCTCACATGACTCTGCGCCGTACTGCCGCCGTGCTCGGCTCGGCCGTCGTTGCGTCCGCCCTGCTCAGCGGTACCGCCGTCGCCGCCCCCGCCGCCGTGCCGGCCGGCTCGACGCTGTCGGTCTTCGCCTGGAACGTCGACCTCGGCACCTCCGTGGTCGACTGGAGCCAGAACGAGCAGGCCGCCACCCGCACCCCCGTGATCGAGTCGATCGTCCGTCAGCACAGCGACGACGTGGTCGTCCTGGACGAGCTGTTCAACCACGACTCGACCAACGACATCATCGCCAAGCTGGCCGACCTGTACCCGTACCACACCCCCGTGGTCGGCCAGGACTGCTCGGGCGGCGGCTGGACCGGGATCAGCGGCAACTGCTCCACCTCCTGGTTCGTGATCAACGGCGGGACGATGATCCTGTCCAAGTACCCGATCGCGGCCCAGTACGCGCACGTCTACACCGCCTCCACCAGCGGCACCTGGGACTACAACGCCAACAAGGGCGCGGTGCTGGCCCAGATCAACAAGGGCGGCGTGAAGACCTGGGTCGCCGGCACCCACCTGCAGGCCGACCAGGACGGCACCTCCACCGACACCACCCAGGCCACCCGGCTGGCCCAGCTGGGCGAGGTGCGGTCCTGGGCGAACGGCATCGTCGGCGGCTCCGCCCCGGTGCTGTTCGGCGGCGACCTGAACGTGGAGTACTACCACGGCCAGGGCCGCGGCGACTTCGCCAACGCGCAGAACGCGGTCGGCGGCGTGCTGGGCTCCCCGGCGCTGGACCCGAACCAGACCCTCACCACGATGGACTGCACCGTCTCCGCCTGGTGCCAGTACATGGCGGGCGTGGAGACCTTCCCGACCGACTACCGCGACGACCTGGACTACCTGGGCTACCTGAACGCCCCGGGCCGGCCGACCCCGCTGGCGCTGCCCCGCGTGGTGGCCGACCTCGACCCGCAGGCGGGCTGGGCCCCGGGGCAGCTGGACACCCGGTCCCCCAGCGACCACTACCCGGTCGAGGCCACCTTCCAGCTCGGCTGACGGTGCGCCGGTCCGGTCAGGCCACCGACGAGTAGGCGATGATCCCGCGCCGCAGCGCGTCCACCGCCTTGCGGGCCGTGGTCCGCAGCGTGGCGTCCTCGCCGGCCGCGTCCTGGATCTGGCCGAGCACGTCGATCAGCTGCTTGGTCCAGCGCACGAAGTCGCCGGCCGGCATGTCGGCGTCCCGCAGCACCTGGTCCAGGCTGTGCCCCAGCGCCCAGCGGTAGGCGGCCCAGGCGAAGCCCAGGTCGGGCTCGCGCTGGCCGACGCCCTCGGCGGTGTTGATCCGGTGCTGCTCCTCCAGGGCGTCCAGGTGGCCCCAGATCCGCACCATCCGGCCCATCGCGTCCTTGGCCTTGCCCTCCGGCAGCCGGGGCGCGGCCGCGTCGTCCGCCTGGCGCGCCTCGTAGACCAGCGCCGAGGCGCAGGCGGCCAGTTCGGCGGCGGCCAGGCCGTCCCAGACACCCTCGCGGATGCACTCCGAGGCCAGCAGGTCGAGCTCACCGTAGAGCCGGCCGAGCCGCTTGCCGTCACCGGTCACGGTGTCGGCCTCCAGGTAGCCCAGGTCGGAGAGCAGTCCGCACACCCGGTCGAAGGTGCGCGCGATGGTGTGGGTGCGCGAGCGCATCTTCCGCTCCAGCACCTCGGTGTCCCGGTGCAGCCGGTGGTACCGCTCGGCCCACCGGGCGTGGTCCTCGCGCTCGTCGCAGCCGTGGCAGGGGTGCGCCCGCAGCGCGGTGCGCAGCCGGGCCAGCTCCGGGTCGTCGGCGGCCGCGGCCCGGGACTTGCGGTACCGCTCCGGTTCCAGGTGGCCCGCCTTGGTGCGCAGCGCCGAGGCCAGGTCGCGGCGGGACTGCGGGCTGCGCGGGTTGAAGGACTTGGGGATCCGCAGCCGGTCGACGGCCACCACCGGGTACGGGAAGTCGATCATCGCCAGCCGCTTGACCTGCCGCTCGGCGGTGAGCACCACCGGGCGCGGTCCGTCGGCGAAGTCGGGGTGGCCGCCGGCCCGCGGGCCGCCCCGCGGGGAGCGGCTGACCGGCGGCAGGCCCGGGTCGAGCACCAGGGCGAGCCCGGCGAACTTCCCGGTCGGCACGTGGATCACGTCGCCCGGGCGCAGCGCCTCGATCGACTCGACCGCGGCGGCCCGGCGCTGGCTGCTGCCCTCGCGGGCCAGCTCGTTCTCCCGGTCCTTCAGCCGGCGGCGCAGCTCCATGTACGCGGTGAAGTCGCCGAGGTGACAGGTCATCGCCTCCTCGTAGCCGGCCAGGCCCTCCTCGTTCTTCTGCACCTGGCGGGCCACGCCGACCACCGAGCGGTCGGCCTGGAACTGGGCGAACGAGGTCTCCAGCAGTTCGCGCGAGCGGTGCCGCCCGAACTGGCCGACCAGGTTGACCGCCATGTTGTACGAGGGCTTGAAGGACGAGCGCAGCGGGTAGGTGCGGGTGCCGGCCAGGCCGGCCAGCGCCTCCGGGTCCAGCCCGCGCTGCCAGAGCACCACGGCGTGGCCCTCGACGTCGATCCCGCGCCGCCCGGCCCGGCCGGTCAGCTGGGTGTACTCGCCGGGGGTGATGTCGGCGTGCGCCTCGCCGTTCCACTTGACCAGCTTCTCCATCACCACCGAGCGGGCCGGCATGTTGATGCCCAGCGCCAGCGTCTCGGTGGCGAAGACCACCTTGATCAGGCCGCGCAGGAAGAGCTCCTCGACGACCTCCTTGAACCGGGGCAGCATCCCGGCGTGGTGGGCCGCCACCCCGCGCTCCAGCGCGTCCAGCCACTCGAAGTAGCCGAGCACGTGCAGGTCCTCGTCCGGGATGGCCGCGCAGCGGTCCTCCACGATCGAGCGCACCTGGAGCCGCTCGTTCTCGCCGTTCAGCCGCAGGCCCGAGTGCAGCACCTGCTGCACGGCGGCCTCGCAGCCGGCCCGGCTGAAGATGAAGGTGATCGCGGGCAGCAGGCCCTCCGCGTCCAGCCGCTCGATCACGTCCGCCCGGCCCGGGGTCCAGACCCGGCTGGGCCGGCCGTTCGGCATCGAGCGGCCGCGGCCGCGCCCGGCGAACCGGGGGTTGCGGTCGGCCTCGGCCCGGGCCAGCCGGACCAGCTCGGGGTTGACCGCCTTGCCGGGGTTCTTCTGGTTGCCCTTGGGGCGCCCGTCCACGTCCGGGTTGGAGAACAGGTCGTACATCCGGTTGCCGGCCATCACGTGCTGCCAGAGCGGCACCGGGCGGTGCTCGGCCACGATCACCTTGGTGCCGCCGCGCACGGTGTCCAACCAGTCGCCGAACTCCTCGGCGTTGGAGACGGTGGCGGAGAGCGAGACCAGGGTGACCGACTCCGGCAGGTGGATGATCACCTCTTCCCAGACGGCGCCGCGGAACCGGTCGGCGAGGTAGTGCACCTCGTCCATCACCACGTAGCCGAGGCCGCCCAGGGTCTGCGAGCCGGCGTAGAGCATGTTGCGCAGCACCTCGGTGGTCATCACCACCACGGGGGCGTCGCCGTTGACGGAGTTGTCGCCGGTGAGCAGGCCGACCTTGTCGGCGCCGTAGCGCTTGACCAGGTCGGCGTACTTCTGGTTGGAGAGGGCCTTGATCGGCGTGGTGTAGAAGCACTTGCGGCCGGCGGCCAGCGCCAGGTGGACGGCGAACTCGCCCACGATGGTCTTGCCGGAGCCGGTCGGTGCGGCCACCAGAACGCCCTCGCCCGCCTCCAGCGCCTCGCACGCCTCCAACTGGAACGCATCCAGCGGGAAGTCGTACAGCTGCCGGAAGCCGTACAGCGCGGTGGCCTGCTCCTGCTGGCGGCGGCGGGCGGCGGCGTACGCCTCGGCGGGGCTCATCTCGTCCTCGGACAGGGCGCTGCTCCTGGTCTGGGGGTGCTGCTGCTGTGTCATCTCAGCCTGAGGTTACCCGGCAGCACCGACATTGATCGCACCGATTTCCCCGTCCTGGCCCTGTCACGGCCGGTCGATTGCGATCCGGACCGGTCGACTTCGCACAGCTGTGATCATTCGTCAACCCACCGTGAGGGCGCTCCCTACAGTCGTGGCAATCCCACCGATTGGAGCAGGAGCAATGGCGAACCTGGACACCTCCCTCAAGGAAGCGATGGCGATCGAGGGCGCGATCGGCGTGGCCCTGGTCGACTACGGCAGCGGCATGGCGCTCGGCGCGCTCGGCGGCGAGGGCGAGCTGGACCTGAACGTGGCCGCGGCCGGCAACACCGACGTGGTGCGGGCCAAGATGCGGACCATGGAGCTGCTCAACCTGCACGACAACGAGATCGAGGACATCCTGATCACCCTCACCGGCCAGTACCACCTGATCCGGCCGCTGACCCAGCAGAAGGGCCGCGGCCTCTTCCTCTACCTGGCGCTCAGCCGCACCCGCTCCAACCTGGCGATGGCCCGGCACCAGCTGCGCACCATCGAGGCGGTGCTGGACATCTGAGCCACCCGCCACCGGCCCCCACCCGCTACCCGCCGAGCACCCCCTTGAGCCCGTCCGCGAGCCGCTCGTACTCCTCGGCCCGGTTGTACACCTGCGCGCTGATCCGCAGCACCCCGCCGCCGGCCCACGGCCGCACGGCGATCCGGGCGCCGAGCCGCTCGCGCACCGCCGCCATCAGCGGCCGCACCTGCTCCTCCCGCTCGGCCACCCCCGCCGGGAGCCGCACGGCCCGCATCGACACCCCGGGCGACCCCGGCAGCGCGCCCAGCCCGGCCCGCTCCACCAGCAGCGCCTGCCCGTACGCCGCCAGCCGCTCGTTGTGCTCGCGCACCCGCGCGACCCCGAGCCGCTCCATCAGCGCCAGCCCGACCGGCGCCGCCAGCCACCCCGTGTAGTCCGCCGTCCCGCGCCACTCCACGTTGCCCGGGTACCCGCCCTCGTGCTCCCAGGAGTAGGTCAGCGGCCGCACCCGCTCCCGCCAGGCGGGGGCCACCGCCAGCACCGCCGTCGGGCGCGGCGCGAACGCCCACTTGTGCAGGTTCCCGAACCAGAAGTCGGGTCCGCCGACCGCCGCGTCCAGCTGCGGGTCGAGCATGCCGGGCGCGTGCGCCGCGTCCACCAGGGTGATCACCCCGCGGGCGGCCAGCGCGGCCACCAGCTCCCGGGTGGCGAACTCGCGCGCGGTCGGCGAGGTGACCCGGTCCACGACCACCGCCCGGGTGCGCGGCCCCAGCGCCGCCAGCACCGCCTCGCCCGGGTCGGCCGCGTCCAGCGCCACCGGCACCGTGCGCACGCCCGCCCCGCACTCGGCGGCGCGCCGCTCGGCGGCCCGGTTGACCACGCCGTAGCCGTGGTCGGTGACCAGGATCTCGTCGCCGGGCGCGAACGGGATGCTGTCCAGCGCGACCGCCACCGCCTCGGTGACGTTGCCCAGCAGCGCCAGCCCCGCCGGGTCGGTGCCGAGCAGCGGGGCGATGGCCGTGCGGGTCGCGGCCACCCGGCCCGGCAGCTCCAGGAAGAAGCCGTCCGGATCGGCCTCCTGCTCGGCCCGCAGCGCCGCCTGGGCCCGCCGCACCTCGCGCGGCACCGCGCCGTAGGAGCCGTGGTTCAGGTGGGCCACGCCCGGATCGAGGGCGAAGAGCTCGGCGGCTCCGTCAATCGGTTCTGGCGCATCCATTGAAGTGTGACATTTCACATCGCATACTCTAGCCGTGACCGAACTCGATGAACAGTTTCTCGCGCTCAGTGCCGCGACGGGAAGATTCAGCTACGGCGCTCCGCGCGCCTTCACCTTCTCCGCCGACGGTACCCGGCTGCTGCTGCTCCGGTCCGGCGGCCCGCGCGACCCCTTCGACCGACTCTGGCAGCTCGACCTGACCACCGGCCGGGAGACCCTGCTGGCCGACCCCGCCGTACTGGCTCCCGGACGCACCGGGGACCGCGACGACCTGCCGGTGCTGGAGCGCCGGCTGCGCGAGCGGACCAGGCTGGTCGCCCGCGGCATCGGGAGCTTCGCCGCCACCCCCGACGCCACCACCGCCGTCTTCGCCCTGGACGGCCGGCTGTTCCGGGCCGGACCGGACGGGACGGCCGAACTGCCCACCGCCGGACCCGCCTTCGACCCGCGCCCGAACGCCGACGGCTCGGTGGTCGCCTACGTCGCCGAGGACGTGCTGTACCTGAC
>NZ_JBHYKG010000215.1:0-14640 GCF_042741245.1 Kitasatospora sp. NPDC058965 | reverse complement strand
CCCGCAACGGGTGGTCCGGGCCGCTCGCCGTTCCCGATCGCCCGGCCGCGCACCGGCCGGCAGCACGCACACCCAGGACACCACCAGCCACGCGCCTACGGGGGGAACCACCCATGAGTGCCATAGCCGGCGCGGTCGCGACCGACCGTCCCGAGTCGGGTCGCGACGCGGCCGAACCGCCCGCCCCGGCCAAGGGCCTGACCGGCCGTCTGGCCGCCGGGGCGCGCCGCTTCGGGCCGGCCCTGGGCACCTACGGCGTGGTGAAGCTCAGCGGCTTCCTGGTCTTCATGTGGCTGCTGCACTTCTCCGGCGACTACCGCAAGAAGCCGCTCGGCATGGGCTACGGCGCCCGGCCGTGGGACGTGCTGGGCACCTGGGACGCCCGGTCCTACATGGACATCGCCACCAACGGCTACCACCCCCAGGTGCTGCCGCCGCACTCGGGCCTGGCCGGCGTCCAGATGAACACCGCGGCGTTCTTCCCGCTCTACCCGGCGGTGATGCGGGCGGTCATGGAGTGCACCGGCCTCGGCGCGTACGGCGCCGGCGTGCTGGTCGCGGTGGTCTCCTCGTTCGTCGCCGCCGCGGGCATCTTCGCCGTCACCTCGCTGCTGGGCGGGGCCCGGGCGGGCGTCGTCGCGGCGGGCCTGTGGGCGCTGGTGCCGGGCTCCGGGGTCGAGTGGGCCGTCTACTCCGACTCGCTCTACGTGGCGGTCGCCGCCTGGGCGCTGTACCACCTGATGCGGCGCCACTGGATCACCGCCGGGCTGCTGACACTGGTGTCGGGCTTCAACCGGCCGACCTCCGCGGCGCTGATCGCCGCGGTCGGGCTGGCCGCGCTGATCGCGCTCTTCCAGCGCCGCGACGGCGTGCTGCGCCCGCTGACCGCGATGCTGATCGCGCCCTGGGGCTTCGTCGGCTACCTGCTCTGGGTGGGCGTGAAGATGCACAACCTCGGCGGCTACTTCATGATCCAGCGGGTCTGGCAGCACTACTTCGACTACGGCCACTTCACGCTGCACGCGATCCCCGAGATCATGATCGGCCGCTACCACTACCTGTGGCCGTTCGCGCTGGCGGACATGATCAGCCTGGGCTGCCTGATCATGCTGCCGATCCTGCTGGTGCTGCTGCTGCGCAAGCGCCCGCCGCTGGCGCTGGTCGTCTACACCCTGCTGACCATCGCCTCGACCGTGCTGAACCAGCAGATCTTCGCCAACATCCCGCGCTACCTGCTGCCGGCCTTCCCGCTGCTGATCCCGCTGGCGATCGGCATGCGCCGGCTCAAGTGGCCGTCGCTGGCCACCGTGCTGCTGGTGCTCGGCTGCGCGGCCGGCTGGTACGCGGGCTTCGTCACCTTCGAGCTCGGCACTCCCTGACCGTCCGGGGCAGTTCCCGGGTGCGGCCGGTTCTGTCGGCGGCGGGCCATAGACTCGAAGGGCCATGAGTAGCCTCTTTGACGACCTCCCGCTGCCCGGCTTCGAGCGCTTCGAGGCCAAGCCCGCCGCCGCGCCGAGCGCGGACCTCGCCGAGGAGCCGCCGCCCGAGGAGGACGACGCGGGCGGCTACGGCTACCCGGACGAGGAGATCCCCGCCGACCTGTTCCGCACCGACTACGCGGCGCAGGACGAGCGCGACGCGTACTACCGCAACGGCGCGCACCGGACCGTGGTGGACCCGGCGCAGCTGCTGGAGGGGATGAACGACCCGCAGCGGGAGGCGGTGCTGCACGCCGGCTCGCCGCTGCTGATCGTGGCCGGCGCCGGTTCCGGCAAGACCCGGGTGCTGACCCACCGGATCGCCCACCTGCTGGGCGCCCGCGGGGTGCAGCCGGGCGAGATCCTCGCCATCACCTTCACCAACAAGGCCGCCGGCGAGATGCGCGAGCGGGTGGAGCAGCTGGTCGGGCCGCGGGCCCGGGCGATGTGGGTCTCCACCTTCCACAGCGCCTGCGTGCGGATCCTGCGCCGGGAGAGCAAGCGGCTCGGCTTCACCTCCAGCTTCTCGATCTACGACTCGGCGGACTCGCAGCGCCTGATGGCCCTGGTCTGCCGCGACCTGGACCTGGACCCCAAGCAGTTCCCGCCGAAGTCCTTCACGGCCAAGGTCTCCAACCTCAAGAACGAGCTGATCGACGAGGAGAGCTACGCCGGCCAGGCCGCCAACCCGATGGAGCGCAAGCTGGCCGAGGCCTACGCGCTCTACCAGGCCCGGCTGCGCGAGGCGAACGCGCTCGACTTCGACGACATCATCATGACCACCGTCCACCTGCTGCAGGCCTTCCCGGACGTGGCCGAGCACTACCGGCGGCGGTTCCGGCACATCCTGGTGGACGAGTACCAGGACACCAACCACGCCCAGTACACCCTGGTGCGCGAGCTCACCGGCGGCGCGGCGGGCAGCGCCCCCCGGCGCACGGTGGACGGGGAGTTCGTCAACCCGGCGCAGGCGGGCCTGGCCGAGGTCCCGGCGGCCGAGCTGTGCGTGGTGGGCGACGCGGACCAGTCGATCTACGCCTTCCGCGGCGCGACCATCCGCAACATCCTCCAGTTCGAGGAGGACTACCCGGACGCCACCACGATCCTGCTGGAGCAGAACTACCGCTCCACCCAGACCATCCTGTCCGCGGCCAACGCGGTGATCGAGCGCAACGCCAACCGGCGCGAGAAGAAGCTCTGGACGGCCGGCGACGACGGCGAGAAGGTGGTCGGCTTCGTCGCCGACGACGAGCACGGCGAGGCCCAGTTCATCGCCGAGGAGATCGACCGGCTCACCGACGCGGGCGACGCCCGCCCGGGCGACGTGGCGATCTTCTACCGGACCAACGCCCAGTCCCGGGTGTTCGAGGAGGTGTTCATCCGGGTCGGCCTGCCGTACAAGGTGGTCGGCGGGGTGCGGTTCTACGAGCGGCGCGAGGTCCGGGACGTGCTGGCCTACCTGCGGGTGCTGGCCAACCCCGAGGACACCGTGCCGCTGCGCCGGATCCTCAACGTGCCCAAGCGCGGCATCGGCGACCGGGCCGAGGCGATGGTCGAGGCGCTGGCCGCCCGCGAGCGGATCTCGTTCGCCCAGGCGCTGCTGCGGGTGGACGAGGCCTACGGGATGGCCGCGCGGTCGGCGAACGCGGTGAAGAAGTTCAACGCGCTGCTGGCCTCGCTGCGCCAGGTGGTCGAGTCGGGCGCGGGCCCGGCCGCGATCCTGGAGGCGGTGCTGGAGGAGACCGGCTACCTGGCCGAACTGCAGTCCTCCACCGACCCGCAGGACGAGACCCGGGTGGAGAACCTGCAGGAGCTGGCCAGCGTCGCGCTGGAGTACGAGCAGGACCCGGGCGAGCGGCCGGACGCGGGCGAGGACGGCGCGCCGCCGGTCGGCTCGCTGGCCGACTTCCTGGAGCGGGTGGCGCTGGTCGCCGACAGCGACCAGATCCCCGACGACGAGGAGGGGCAGGGCGTCATCACGATGATGACCCTGCACACCGCCAAGGGGCTGGAGTTCCCGGTGGTCTTCCTGACCGGCATGGAGGACGGGATCTTCCCGCACATGCGGGCGCTCAGCCAGGTCAAGGAGCTGGAGGAGGAGCGGCGGCTGGCCTACGTCGGGCTGACCCGGGCCCGCCGGCGGCTCTACCTGACCCGCAGCGTGCTGCGCAGTGCCTGGGGCCAGCCGGCCTACAACCCGGCCTCGCGGTTCCTGGAGGAGATCCCGGCCGAGCTGGTCGACTGGAAGGGCAACGCGGCCAAGGCGCAGGCCGCACGGCCGCTGACCGTCGGCGGGTCCCGCGGCGGTGGCGGCGGCGGCTTCAGCTCGCAGGGCCCGAAGGCGGGTTGGGGCAAGTCGGCGCGGTCGGCCGTGACCGAGCGCGAGGTGGTCGCGCTGGCCGTGGGCGACCGGGTCAGCCACGACAAGTTCGGGCTGGGCACGGTGGCCCAGGTCGAGGGCGCGGGCGACCGGGCGAAGGCGACCATCGACTTCGGCACCGAGGGCCGGAAGGTGCTGCTGCTGCGGTACGCCCCGGTGGAGAAGCTCTGAGCCGCCCCGGGCCCGCCGGTGGGGCCGACCGGCTGTGATTTTCCCCTCGCTTTGGTCGCGGGCGGGCGGGCCCGGAGGGCGGGGCGCTACCCTCCCCTCAGATCGGTTATCGCTGGTTAACGTGGAGGCTGTGATGGGTGTGTCGGGCCCGATCCGGGTGGTGGTCGCCAAGCCGGGGCTGGACGGTCACGACCGGGGCGCGAAGGTGATCGCGCGCGCCCTGCGAGACGCCGGCATGGAGGTGATCTACACCGGCCTGCACCAGACCCCGGAGCAGGTGGTGGACACCGCGATCCAGGAGGACGCGGACGGGATCGGCCTGTCGATCCTCTCCGGCGCCCACATGACGCTCTGCGCCCGGGTGATCGAGCTGCTGAAGGAGCGGGACGCGGCGGACATCAAGGTGTTCTGCGGCGGCATCATCCCGGAGGCCGACATCACCGAGCTGAAGGCGATGGGCGTGGCCGACATCTTCACCCCCGGCACGTCGACCCGCGACGTGGTCGCCTGGGTCGCGGCCAACCTGCGCCAGGCCGGCTGACCGCCCCGACGCACCCGACCGGCCGGGCTCAACCGTCGAGCTCGGCCAGCATCGCCGCGCGGAACTGCAGGGTGCCGGCCAGCCGGGCGAAGGTCTCGGCCCAGGCGGTGTCCGGGGCCGCGTCGGCGGCCAGCGCCGCGACGGCGGGCGCCGCGGCCGGGGAGAGCGAACGCTCCGTCAGGCCGAGCACCCCGCTGTGGCTCCACGGGTAGGAGCCGGCGCTCGCCGCCCGCTCCAGCGCGGCCACCACGGCGGTGCTCAGCGGCGGTGTCCACGGCACCGCGCAGGCGCCGAGCAGCTGGAAGGCGTCGCCCAGCCCGTGGCTGCGCAGGAAGGCGGCCGTCCAGGCGGCCCGTTCCGCGGCCGGCAGCACCGCCAGCAGCTTGGCCGGCGCGCCCTCGAAGACCCGGCGGGCCCGCCGCGGCACCGGCCCGAGCAGCACCCGGGCCCACGGTGCGTCGTGCTGGCGCACCGCCGCCCGGGCCCAGGCCTCGCGCAGCTCGGCCTGCCAGCCGCCGCCGGCCGCCGGACCGGGAGGCTCCCGCACCCCGTCCGCGGCGTCCCGCACCGGCAGCGCGAGCAACTGGGCGGGGGTCAGCGCGAAGGCCGCGGTCCAGGTGTCCAGCGGGGTGGCGGCGAGCACCTCGCCCAGCCACCAGGCCCGTTCGTCGCGCCCGGTGGGGGACTCGGGCGCGATCCCGTCCCGCCGCATCCCCTCGTCGCAGCCGCTCGGCGCGGTGACCAGCAGGTGGCTGCCGTCGGCGGCCAGGGCCACCGAGGCGAGCGCCCGCCCGGCCATCCGGGCGCCGAGCGCGGAGCCGGGCAGGCCGGAGAGCAGCTCGGCGGCGGTGGCCCGGACGCCCGCGCTGCGGTCGCCCAGCGCCGCCTCCAGGAACTCCTCGTCCGCGGGGCCGAGCCCGTCCTGCAGCGCGTCCAGGAAGAGCAGCCGGTCCTCGGCCCGCTCGCTCGGCCAACTGGACCGCAGCAGCGCCAGCGCCGCGGCCGGGTCGGTCCGGCGCAGCCGGGTGAGCTGGGTGACCCGCTCGGCGAACAGGCCCTCCTGCCAGATCCGTTCGGGTGCGGTCGGGCCCTCGGCGCCGACCGTGCGCAGCAGGTAGCGCCACTCGGGGTTGCGTTCGGCCAGCCAGTGGCCCAGCGGTCCGGTCACCGCCACCACGTCGCCGCGCAGTTCGCTGCGCGAGCGGGCGGTGTCCAGCAGCACCGGGACCAGTGCGGCCGGCGGCCGGTAGCCGCGCCGGCGGACCTCGGCCAGCCACTGCGGCAGCAGCTCGACCAGGTTGGCCGCCCCCGGCCGGCCGGCCCGGCCGGCCAGCAGGACCCGCAGCCGGTCGGCGGCGGCGGCCGGCACCGGGGGCCGCGGGTCGGCGGCCGCGGGCACCGGGGTGCGCGGGGCGGGCGGTGCCAGCAGGCCGGCCCGGTGGCGCACCACGGCCAGTGCGGCGAGCTCCAGCAGGGCGGCGGCCGGATCGGTGCGGTCCACCTCGGCGGCCGCGGCGGCCAGCGCGGGGGAGCCGGCGAGCTCGGGCAGCGGACGGCGGTCGGTGCCGAGCAGCGCGGTGGACTGCAGGTGCGCCCAGTCCTGAGCGGTCGTCATGCCGGTACTCCGATCGGATCGCCCCGTTCGTCCCAGACCGTGACCGGGTCGAAGCCCTGGTGGCCGCACTCGCCGAAGACCGTGACCGGGCGACCGCCGGAGACGGCGGCCAGCCGCCACAGCCCGGCCTCGCCGCCGGCCGGCGGGCGCACCGGCAGCGCGTGCCGACCGTCCGTCAGCCGCCAGCCGTGCGGGTCGGGCAACGGGACCACGCCGGCCAGGACCACGGGCCAGGACTCGGTCCAGGGGTCGGCGGCGACCGCCTCGCCGTAGGCGGCGGGGGCGGCGGCCACGGGTCGGCCCGGCGGGGCGGCGGGCACCCGCTCCGGGGCGCCGTGGCAGCGGCCGAGCACCGCCCGCAGCGGCCGGGCGGCCGGGTGGAACGCGAGGTCGGCCTCCAGCAGGTGGCCGGTGGGCAGCGCCGGGGCCGACCCGCGGCCGGGGCGGCCGTGGTCGACCAGCAGCGCGGCGCGCCCGCTCCGGGTGCCGCGCAGCCAGGTCCGCCGGGTGGTCAGCGGCTCCTGGACCAGCTCGCGGCTGCCGAGCACCAGCCAGTGGTCCCGCACGGTGGGCCCGGCGAGCAGCGCGGCGGTGTCCTGGGTGAAGCCGACCCGGCCGCGCACGGTGGCGGCCAACGGGTCGGGCAGTTCGTCGACCCGCCGGTAGGCGGTGGCCAGCAGGTGCAGCAGGGCGTGCCCGGCCAGCCGCCCGTCGACCGGGAGGGCGGCCAACTCCCGTGCCGATGCCGCCAGTCCGGGCGCCTGGGCGTCGACCATCCGGGCTGCCAGCCGCTCCCAGCCGGCCGGGTCGGACTCGGCCAGCCCGGCCCGCACCCGGTCGGCCAGGTGCAGGCGCAGTTCCTCGGCGCCGGCGGCCACCCGGGCGGCCCGCCGCTCGGCCCGCCGGGCCGCGGCGAGCGGGTCGGCGGGCCCGCTGTTCCTGCGTTCCTCCATGCTTCGCACGCTAGGACGGGGGACTGACAGTGGGTCAGGGACGGGCCCGGCGGCGCCCGGGGCGGCCCCGCACGGTCGGTCCGGGGTTGTCAGTGCTCCCCGGCATGCTGGTTCTCACCGGGGCGCCGTGACCGTTCGCACCCCCGGTGATCTGCGCTGATGCTCCCTGACACCCCACCGCCACGGCACCCGTGCGTCCCGTGGCGGGCGACGAGACGGAGCCTTCGAATGAGTGATGAGCCGACCGGTCAGGTCCTGCGGGCGCACGCCGAGGAGACGTTCGCCGAGGAACTGGCCGCGCTGGAGCGGCAGGACGACCGGCCCCGGCCCGCGCGCTGGCGGCTGTCGCCCTGGGCGGTGGCGACCTACCTGCTGGGCGGCGCGCTGCCGGACGGCACGGTGGTCTCGCCCAAGTACGTGGGGCCGCGCCGGCTGGTCGAGGTGGCGGTGGCGACGCTGGCCACCGACCGGGCGCTGCTGCTGCTCGGCGTGCCGGGCACCGCCAAGACCTGGGTCTCCGAGCACCTGGCCGCCGCGATCAGCGGGGACTCCACGCTGCTGGTGCAGGGCACCGCCGGCACCGGGGAGGAGTCGGTGCGGTACGGCTGGAACTACGCGCGGCTGCTCGCCGAGGGGCCCAGCCGGGCCGCCCTGGTGCCGTCGCCGGTGCTCCGGGGGATGGCCGAGGGCAAGCTCGTCCGGGTCGAGGAGCTCACCCGGATCCCGCCCGACGTGCAGGACAGCCTGATCACCGTGCTGTCGGAAAAAGCGTTGCCGATACCGGAGTTGAGCGGCGAGACTCAGGCTGTCCGCGGGTTCAACCTGATCGCCACCGCCAACGATCGCGACCGCGGGGTCAACGAACTCTCCAGTGCGCTGCGCCGCCGTTTCAGCACGGTGGTGCTGCCGCTGCCCGCGACGCTCGACGAGGAGGTCGAGATCGTCGCGCGGCGGGTCGGGCAGCTCGGCCGCGCGCTGGAACTGCCCGCACCGCCGGGCGGCGCGCAGGAGATCCGACGGGTCGTCACGGTCTTCCGCGAGCTGCGCGAGGGCGTCACGGCCGACGGTCGCACCAAGGTCAGGACACCCACCGGCACCCTTTCCACCGCCGAGGCGATCTCGGTGGTCACCCACGGTCTCGCGCTCGCCGCGCACTTCGGCGACGGTGTGCTGCGCGCCCGGGACCTGGCGGCCGGGGTGCTCGGCGCGGTGGTCCGCGACCTGACGGCGGACGGCGCGGTGTGGCGGGAGTACCGCGAGGGCGTGCTGCGGGAGCGGACCGACTGGCAGGACTTCTACCGGGCGGCCTGCGAACTGGACTGACACGGCACACCGGTGCCGCGGCCTCGGTCGACCGGACGACGACCGGTCGGCGGACGGGCGACCGGCGGTGCCGGTGATCGAGCGACGAGGAGGAGAGTGAGGCGGAGATGACTGGCGAGGTGACCCTGCTCGGAGTGCGTCACCACGGTCCCGGCTCGGCCCGCGCGGTGGCGTCCGCGCTGACCGCGCTGCGGCCGGACGCGGTGCTGATCGAGGGACCGCCGGAGGCGGACGCGGTGCTCGCCCTGGCGGGGCGGCCGGAGACGGTGCCGCCGGTGGCACTGCTGGTGCACCCGGTGGACGACCCGGCCCGCGCGGCCTGCTGGCCGTTCGCGGCGTTCTCCCCGGAGTGGGTGGCGCTGCGGCACGCGCTGGCGGCCGGGGTGGCGGTGCGGTTCATCGACCTGCCGGCCGCGGCCCGGTTCGCGGTGGCCGAGGAGCCGTCGGCAGCGGCGGAGCCCGACCCGATCGCGCTGCTCGCGGCGGCGGCCGGGCACCCGGACCCGGAGTCCTGGTGGGAGGACGTGGTCGAGCACCGGCTGCCCGGCCGAGACCCGCTGGAGCCGTTCGCCGCGATCGCGGAGGCGATGGGCGAGCTGCGGTCCGGCGATCCGGTCGGCACCCCGGGTTCGCCCGGCGCGGCCCCCGGGCTCGGCGAGCTGCGCGAGGCGCACATGCGCCTGCAGATCCGCGCGGCCCGCCGGGCCGGCCACCGGCGGATCGCCGTGGTCTGCGGTGCCTGGCACGTTCCGGCGCTCGCCGCCCCCCGGGCGGCGGGCGCCGACCGCTTGCTGCTCGCCACCCTGCCCAAGCGGCCCCGGACCGAGACCACCTGGGTGCCGTGGACGCACGGCCGGCTGGCGCTGCGGTCCGGCTACGGCGCCGGGATCGAGTCCCCGGGCTGGTACCAGCACCTCTACGACACCGCCGGCGACCCGGCGGCCCCGGCCCGCTGGTTCGCCCGGGCCGCCGACCTGCTGCGCGCCGCCGACCGCCCGGTCTCCGCCGCCCAGGTGATCGAGGCGGTGCGGCTGGCCGAGACCCTGGCCGCGCTGCGCGGGCGCCCGCTGCCCGGCCTGGCCGAGATGCTGGACGCGGTGCGCGCGGTGCTCTGCGACGGCTCCGAGGTCGCGCTCGCCCTGGTGCGCGAGCAGTTGGTGGTGGGCGAGGCGCTCGGACAGGTGCCGGCCGACGCCCCGGCGGTCCCGCTGCAGCGCGACCTGGCCCGGCTGCAGCGCACCCTGCGGCTGAAGCCCGAACCGCAGGAGCGCGAGCTGGTGCTCGACCTGCGCAAGGAACTGGACGCGGGCCGCTCGCTGCTGCTGCACCGGCTGCGGCTGCTGGAGCTCGACTGGGGGCGGCCGGTGGCCCGGGGCGGCACCGGCACCTTCAAGGAGGTCTGGCGGCTGCGCTGGGAGCCCGGGTTCGCGGTCCGGGCGGTGACGGCGGCCCAGTGGGGGACCACGGTCGAGGGGGCGGCCGCGGGGCGGCTGGCCGGGCTGGCCGAGCGGGCCGCCACCCCCGCCGAGCTGGCCGGACTGGCCGAGCAGTGCCTGCTGACCGAGCTGCCGGCGGCGCTGCCCGCCGTGCTCGCGGCGCTGGCCGACCGGGCCGCGCTGGGCCGGGACACCGCCGCCCTCGCCGACGCGCTGCCCGCCCTGGTGCGGGCGCTGCGGTACGGGGACGTGCGCGGCACCGACCGGGGCGCGCTGGCGCAGGTGGCCCGGGGACTGGCCGAGCGGGTCCGGATCGGCCTGGGTGCGGCCTGCACCGGCCTGGGGGCCGAGGGGGCGGCCGCGATGCGGGACCGGCTGGACGCGGTGCACCGGGCGGTCGGGCTGCTGGCGGCGGGATCCGACGGTCCGTCGGCCGCGCTCGCCGACCGCTGGGCCGAGGCGTTGGCGGGGCTGGTCGACCGGGCTCCGGCCGGCGGGTCGGCCGGCGCGGTGCCCGGACTGCTGCGCGGCCGGGCGGCCAGGCTGCTGCTGGACGACGGGCGGCTCGATGTCGACCGGGCCCGCCGGCAGCTCGGCCTCGCGCTGTCCCGGGCGGGGGAGCCGGCGGACGCGGCCGGCTGGATCGAGGGCTTCCTGGCCGGCGGCGGCGCCCTGCTGCTGCACGACCCGCACCTGCTCGGGCTGCTGGACGACTGGCTGACGGCGGTGCCGGAGGCGGAGTTCGGCGTGCTGCTGCCGGTGCTGCGGCGCGGCTTCGCCGCCCTGGAGCCGGGGGTGCGGCGCGGGATCGGCGCCCGGGTGGCAGCCGGGGGGCCGGTGCGGGGCCCCGCCGCGGACGCCGAGCCGCCGCTCGACCAGCACCGGGCCGACGCCGCGCTGCCCACCGTGCGCCGCCTGCTCGGCCTGCCGGGCCGCGGCCCGGAGCCGGCGGCCCGCCCCCGGATCCCCCGTCAGAGCGACCGCCGGCACGCCGCGTGACACCGGCCCCGTCCCGCCCGCCCGCACCGAGGAGCAGCCCGTGACCCTCCCTCAGACCGCCCGGCAGGACGAGCGGCTGCGCCGCTGGCGCCTGGTGCTCGGCGACGACGGTGCCGACGGCACCGGGCGCCCGCTGAGCGGCCGTGACGCCGGCGTCGACCGCGCGCTGGGCGCCCTCTACCGGGGCGCGCCCGAGGCCGGCGAGGGCCGCCGCCCGGCGGGGCTGGGCGCGGGGGCGCCGCAGCTGGCCCGCTGGCTCGGGGACGTCCGCCGCTACTTCCCCAGCACCGTGGTCCGGCTGCTGCAGCAGGACGCGATCGACCGGCTGGGCCTGGCCCGGCTGCTGCTGGAGCCGGAGATGCTGGCCGCGGTCGAACCGGACGTGCAGCTGGTGGCCGCCCTGCTCGCGCTGCGGCAGGCGCTGCCCGAGACCACCCGGGCCAGCGCCCGGCAGGTGGTGGCCACCGTGGTGGCCGAACTGGAGCGGCGGTTGGCCGAGCGGCTGCGCACCGCCCTGGCCGGCGCTCCGGACCGCGGCGCCCGCAGCCACCGGCCGCGTCCGCGCGACATCGACTGGGACCGCACCGTGCGGGCCAACCTGCAGCACTTCCTGCCGGAGCGCGGCACCGTGGTGCCCGAGCGGCTGGTCGGGCACGCCCGGGCCCGGCACGGCCTCGCCCAGCAGGTGATCCTCTGCGTCGACCAGTCCGGCTCGATGGCGCCCTCGCTGGTGCACGCGGCGGTGTTCGGCGCGGCGCTCGCCTCGATCCGCTCGCTGGACACCCGGCTGGTGGTCTTCGACACCGCGGTGGTCGACCTGACGGAGCATCTGGGGGACCCGGTCGACCTGCTGTTCGCCGCCCAGCTCGGCGGCGGCACCGACATCGACCGGGCGCTGGCCTACTGCGAGTCCCGGATCACCCGTCCGGCGGACACCGTCGTCGTCCTGATCAGTGATCTCTGCGAGGGCGGCAGCCCGGACGGGATGCTGCGCCGGGTGGCCGCGCTGCGCGCCGCCGGGGTGCGGGTGGTGGTGCTGCTGGCGCTGAACGACCAGGGCACCCCGGCCTACGACCAGGAGCGCGCCGACGCGCTCGCCGCCCTTGGCGCGCCCGCCTTCGCCTGCACCCCGGACGCCTTTCCCGACCTGCTGGCCGCCGCGCTCCGGGACCGTCCGCCGGCGGTGCCGCAGGGCTGAGGCGGACGGGCGGACGGACCGGCGCGCGACACGCCAGGACGCACCCGTTGTGACGGTTCTCACCTCGGCGGTACCACTCCCGGGCGAATCAGGCAGGGCCTGCGGGGATAACCTGCCATGCGGACGTGACGCGCGTGTTGATTGACGTGTGCGCCCGTGGCTGTGTGGGCCGCAAGGCCGTTTCTCTGCGTACCCGCACCGCCCCGACGACCCGCAGCGAAGATCCTGCCGTGGCACGCTCGTAGAGACACAATCCGCGACCACGAACAAGGACGAACACACGTGGACCTGTTCGAGTACCAGGCGAGGGACCTCTTCGCCAAGCACGGCGTGCCCGTGCTTGACGGTGATGTCATCGAGACCCCGGAAGCCGCTCGCGCCATCGCCGAGCGCTTCGGCGGACGTGCCGTCGTCAAGGCTCAGGTGAAGGTCGGTGGCCGTGGCAAGGCCGGTGGCGTCAAGCTCGCCGCCGACCCGGCCGACGCCGTCGCCAAGGCCGAGGCGATCCTCGGTATGGACATCAAGGGCCACACCGTTCACAAGGTGATGCTGGCCCAGACCGCGGACATCAAGGACGAGTACTACGTCTCGTTCCTGCTGGACCGCACCAACCGCACCTTCCTGGCGATGGCCAGCGTCGAGGGCGGCGTGGAGATCGAGGTCGTCGCCGAGGAGAACCCCGACGCGCTCGCCAAGATCCCGGTCGACGCCAACGAGGGCTGCACCCCGGAGAAGGCCGCGGAGATCGTCGCCGCCGCCAAGTTCCCGGCCGAGGTCGCCGACCAGGTCGCCGAGGTGCTGCAGAAGCTGTGGACCGTCTTCATCAAGGAGGACGCCACCCTCGTCGAGGTCAACCCGCTGATCAAGTCCGGCGACGGCACGATCATCGCGCTCGACGGCAAGGTCTCGCTGGACGAGAACGCCGAGTTCCGTCAGCCGGAGCACGAGGCGCTCGAGGACAAGGCCGCGGCCAACCCGCTGGAGGCGGCGGCCAAGGCCAAGGGCCTCAACTACGTCAAGCTCGACGGCGAGGTCGGCATCATCGGCAACGGCGCGGGTCTCGTCATGAGCACCCTGGACGTCGTCGCCTACGCCGGTGAGAACCACGGTGGCGTCAAGCCCGCCAACTTCCTCGACATCGGTGGCGGCGCCTCCGCCGAGGTGATGGCGAACGGCCTGGAGATCATCCTGGGCGACACCGACGTCAAGGCCGTCTTCGTCAACGTCTTCGGCGGCATCACCGCGTGCGACGCGGTCGCCAACGGCATCGTGCAGGCGCTGGCGCTGCTCGAGAGCAAGGGCGAGGCGGTCACCAAGCCGCTGGTCGTCCGCCTCGACGGCAACAACGCCGAGCTGGGTCGCAAGATCCTGACCGACGCCAACCACCCGCTGATCGAGCAGGTGGACACCATGGACGGCGCCGCTGACCGCGCCGCCGAGCTGGCCAACGCGAAGTAAGGAAGGGGACTCAATCATGGCTATCTTCCTTACCGAGGACAGCAAGGTCATCGTCCAGGGCATGACCGGCTCCGAGGGCATGAAGCACACCCGCCGCATGCTCGCCTCGGGCACCAAGATCGTCGGCGGCGTGAACCCGCGCAAGGCCGGCACCACGGTGGACGTGGACGGCACCGAGGTGCCCGTCTTCGGCTCGGTCGCCGAGGCGATCGAGAAGACCGGGGCCGACGTCTCCGTCATCTTCGTGCCGCCGGCCTTCACCAAGAGCGCCGTGGTCGAGGCGATCGACGCCGAGATCCCGCTCGCGGTCGTCATCACCGAGGGCGTCCCGGTGCACGACAGCGCCTCGTTCTGGGCCTACGCCGGCGAGAAGGGCAACAAGACCCAGATCATCGGCCCGAACTGCCCCGGCCTGATCTCGCCCGGGAAGTCCAACGCGGGCATCATCCCGGCGGACATCACCAAGGCCGGCAAGATCGGCCTGGTCTCCAAGTCCGGCACGCTGACCTACCAGCTCATGTACGAGCTGCGCGACATCGGCTTCTCCTCGGCCGTCGGCATCGGTGGCGACCCGGTCATCGGCACCACCCACATCGACGCGCTGCGCGCGTTCGAGGCCGACCCGGAGACCGAGATCATCGTGATGATCGGTGAGATCGGTGGCGACGCCGAGGAGCGCGCCGCGGCCTTCATCAAGGAGAACGTGACCAAGCCGGTCGTCGGCTACGTCGCGGGCTTCACCGCCCCCGAGGGCAAGACCATGGGCCACGCCGGTGCCATCGTCTCCGGCTCCTCGGGCACCGCGGCCGCCAAGAAGGAGGCCCTGGAGGCCGCCGGCGTCAAGGTCGGCAAGACCCCCTCCGAGACCGCCCGCCTGGCGCGCGAGCTCATCGGCTGACGCTGATCCAGCGGTAGTCCCACCGCGCCCCGGACCGGTTCACCGGTCCGGGGCGTCGTGCTTGCTGCACCACTCGCTGCGGACCGCGGTGGTCGCCCCCGGCGCGGCCGGCCCGGCGTTGGCCGCCGCCGCGCAGACCTGGTGCGGGCGGGCACCCGGTCCGCGCACCAGGGGGCGGCCGGCCAGGGTG
>NZ_JBHYKG010000214.1:0-14642 GCF_042741245.1 Kitasatospora sp. NPDC058965 | reverse complement strand
TGTGGGGCTCTTTTTTTGTTATACCCTCCCGCGGCCCACGGGTTGAACCCCTGGGCGCCGCTGCGCGTGCACGGTCAGTCGGCGGGGCGGCTGAACCGGATCATGTTGCCGGCCGGGTCGCGGAAGGCGCAGTCGCGCACGCCCCAGTGCTGGTCCATCGGCTCCTGGAGCACCTCGGCCCCGGTGGCGCGGATCCGCTCGAAGGTGGCGTCGCAGTCGTCGGTGCGGAAGATGACGCCGCGCAGCAGGCCCTTGCCCAGCAGCTCGGCGGCGGCCTGCCGGTCGGCGTCGGTGGCCTGCGGGTCCGCCACCGGCGGCTCCAGCACGATCTCCACCCCCGGCTGGGTCGGCGACCCGAGGGTCACCCACCGCATCCCGCCGTAGCCGACGTCCTTGCGCACCTCCAGCCCGAGCGCGTCGCGGTAGAAGGTGAGCGCCTTGTCGTGGTCGTCGACGGCGATGAAGCACTGCGAGAGGTTGATGTCCATGCCGAGAACGCTAGTGATCCAGGTCGAGCGGGGCTTCTTGATTCCTGACCGGTCTGGTGTGCACCTTCACCACGCAGGCGGGGACGGCCGCGTCGCCGCCGTGCTCGCGGGCGCGGTAGGCGCTGGGCGACTCGCCGACCAGCTCGGTGAAGCGTGAACTGAACGACCCCAGCGAGGTACAGCCCACCGCCATGCAGACGTCGGTGACGGACAGGTCGCCGCGCCGCAGCAGGGCCTTGGCCCGCTCGATCCGGCGGGTCATGAGGTAGCTGTACGGGGTCTCGCCGTAGGCGGCCCGGAAAGTGCGGGAGAAGTGCCCCGCCGACATCAGCGCCTCCGCGGCCAGCGCCGGCACGTCCAGCGGCTCGGCATAGTCGCGGTCCATCCGGTCGCGGGCCCGGCGCAGCCGGCGGAGGTCTTCCAGGGGGACGTTGTTCGCGCTGCTCACGCCGTCCACCGTACGGCCCGCCGGGGCGCGGCGGAAGGTGATCGTCCGATCGGCCTCGCGAGCGGGTCGGCGCTGCGGGGCGGGCCGTCTGACGGTGCGTCGGATCCGGTGAACGGTCGCCCGGTGCGCCCCCGGGCGTCGTCAGCCGCCGGGGGTGGGGTCGTTCTCGCCCTCGGTGCAGACGATCCGGATGGTGAGGTCGGCGGGCTTGAAGCGGGGGTGGTCGGTCCGCGCGTCCTCGCCCCCCGGGTCCTCGCCCTTGCGGACGGCGACGATCCAGCCGGTGGCGTCGGCGTTGGGCCGGCTCTCGACGACGTCGGCCGGGATCCGGTCCAGCCGTTCGCCCGCCGCGGGCGTGATGCTGAAACCGCCGCCGTAGACGTTCTCCTCGGACGGGCAGGCCAGTTCGTGCGGCGTGCCGTCGGCGCCGCCCGGAATGACGGCACCGGTGACGGTCTGCGGCTGGACGGCGGCACGCGGGGCCGCCGCGGCGCTGCCGCCCGTGGTGGCCAGGACGGCGACCGCTGCGCTGACAGCCAGGGCGATCCGTGGCGTGCGGGACATGGGGTTCTCCGTTCGTCGGCGGGGGTGTGCGGCCATTGCAGCACGGTGCGGCCCGCCCGCCCCGCCAACACGCTCAGTCATGAGAAGTCGTCAATTTCCGGCAGAACATGGAGTGTCGGTAGACGAACCAATCACTCGGCGTGCTCTACTACCGGCGACCCACTGCCGATGAGAGGGGTTCCATTGCCGCGCAGAGGAACACTGCTGTCGCTGGCGGCCGGCGCCGCCGCACTCGCCATGTCGACGGCGACCGTGCTCTCCGCACCCGCGCCGGCCGCCTCGGCGACCACCGACCCGTCCGCCCTGCGGGGCGGACTGCGGATCACCGACGAGCAGGTGCGGGCCGAGCTGCGGCCGGCGGAGGTGGCCGCGTTCGGCCGGCCCGCCGCGGAGTCGATGGCCCGGGACCGGATCGGCCTGCGGGCGGTGCAGACCGACTACCCGCAGACCACCCGGACCAACCGGCTCAAGATGCTGACCGACACCCAGGCGTCGACCAACGCGGGCTTCGACCCCGCGGTCTTCGGGAAGTTCACCGACTACTTCTCGTCCCCGGACTTCGGTGACCACGTGGCCCTGCTGCCCACCGGCAAGGTGCTGCTCTTCTCCTTCGAGAGCGTGGAGGAGAACCCGCAGAAGGAGCCCGCGCCCACCGACGTGATCGGCCGGCAGAACGCCGGCCGCGCCTACCTCTGGGACCCCGCCCAGGGCACCGGGCCGGCCGCCTTCAAGGCGGTGCCGCCACCGGTGGTCGACATGCCGGACGGCCTGAACGAGCCGCGGCCCGCGCCGGTCTTCTGCGCCGGGCACTCCTACCTGCCCAACGGCATGGTCGGCATCTTCGGCGGCAACCTCGGCGGCAACGGCGGCACCGGCGCCAAGCTCGCGCTGGTCTTCGACCCGTGGACGGAGACCTGGCACCAGGAGCAGGACATGGCGGTCGGCCGCTGGTACCCGACGGTGGTGACCGGGGCCGACGGGCGGCAGACCATCATGTCCGGGCAGTCCGAGCTGGGGTGGCAGAAGCCCACCACCCCGATCGTCGAGCGGTTCCCCGCCGGCGGCACCGACGTCAGCACCGACCCGGCCAAGGCCCCCGTCGCCCAGCCGCTGGACCAGTGGGACGCCGCGGGCGACTTCCGCACCGACTACCCGCAGCTCTTCTCGCTGAACGACGGGAACATCTACGCCTTCGGCCGCGACTACGACGAGCAGTACGCGTTCGATCCGAGCACCCAGGCCCGCACCCGGCTGGAGAACCGCCCGAGCAAGGAACTGCGCAACTACGGCTCGGCCGTCGCCCTGCCCAACGGCACCAGCGGCCCGGACTCGGTGCTGCTGCTCGGCGGCAACCGCGACGACGCCAAGACCTACAAGTTCTCCGGCGGCCACTGGACCGCGGACACCGCCCGGGCCTTCGGCCGGACCCAGGACGACACACTGATCTTCCCGGACGGCAACCTCTTCACCGTCAACGGCAGTTACGACATCCGCGACTACGGCAACGGGCTCTACAACCCGAACGCCGACCTGAAGTACCGGCAGACCGAGCTGCGCGACGCCAACCACCAGTGGCGGCTCGGCCCGGTGCAGCGGCTGCCGCGCGGCTACCACTCCAACGCGGTGATCCTGCCGGACGGCCGGGTCATGGTGACCGGTGACGAGCTGCAGCAGATCGCCAACAACCCGGACATCAAGTCGGGCCTCAACGGCACCGTCGAGATCTACGAGCCGCCGTACCTGCACCAGGGCGCCCGGCCCTCGCTCACCTCGGTCGCGAACCCGGTGGCGGACTACGGATCCGCGCTGCGGGTCGGCTACTCGGGCAAGGTCGCCAAGGCCGTGCTGATGTCGCCGATCACCTCGACCCACTCGATCGACACCGCCCAGCGCCGCCTGGAGCTGCCGATCACCAGCCGGTCCGGCAACAAGCTGGTGCTGCAGATGCCGGCCTCCGGCAAGGACGCCCCGCCCGGCTTCTACATGCTGTTCCTGCTCGACGCCAAGGGCGTGCCCAGCATCGCCAAGTGGGTGCAGCTCAAGCCCGGCTCCTGAGCCGTCCGACCGCTGCCCGGCCCCGCCGCCGGGCGCGACCCGCAACGGGGCCCCGGCCCGCCGGCCGCGGCCCCGTCACGGCGTCCTCGGCCGGGAGGCCGCGCGTCCTCAGCCAAGCGGTCGCGCGTCCTCGGGCCAGTACTGGGCGGCGTGGGCGAGGGCCCGGCCGTCCAGCTCCGCGACCAGGCGTTCGAAGAGGCGGACGGCGGCGGGGCCGCTCCAGTCCGGGGTCAGCACCTGCGGCGGCAGCCCGGGGTCGCGGAACGGCAGCTTGCGCCAGTGGTCGACCACCGAGAGGTAGGTGACGAAGGCGTGCCGGCCGGCGGCGCCGGGGTCGGCCGCCGGGCGGTCGGTGTGCGGCCCGTACTCCTCGATGAACGCGCGGTAGCGCGCGTCGATCCCGGCCAGGTCCCAGCCGGTGCGGACCATGGCCGTGAGCTGCTGGCCCCCGACGTAGTCGCCGGTGAAGACGGCGCACTGCTCGGTCAGGTCCAGTTCGGCGATGGCGCGCCGCGCGGCCGGGAGCATCCGGGCGGGCGCGATCCAGACCGCCGACCCGATGTTGCCGAAGCCGAGCGAGGCCAGGTGCGCGGTGAGCCGGTGGCGCACGGCGCGGGCCGACTCCGGCACCGAGAAGTTCACCAGGCACCAGCCGTCGCCGAGGTCGGCCGGCTGCCGCGCGTGCCAGATCACCTCGTCACCGGCCGCGAGCGCCTCCAGCGCGACCGGCGTCAGGTCGTAGCCGCGCTGGCCCGAGCGGGCCCGGGAGTCCAGCCAACCGCGCTTCTTGAGCCGGAACACCGCCGTCCGGACACTGGCGGCGTCCAGGCCCGACTGGGCCAGCAGCTCCACCGTGCCCGCGATCGGCATCCAGTTGCCCAGCGGGCGGACGACCGCGCCGAGGAAGCTCACCAGCAGGGTGCGGGAACGGCGGGCGGTTGCCGGCGGCCGGGCGCTCTTCGTCTCGCTCATCCTCCCCAGTATCGCCGACGCGGCCGTTCAAGATCGCACCGGCCGGTTCACCCGGGCACCGGGTCCGCTCCCGGTGTCCAGCGCAGGTGCACCTGGCTGCCCGTGCCCGCGCGCAGCAGCTCCAGGCGTGGCGGGACCCGGTCGGTGCGGGAGGTCGGCGGCCTGCGGCGGCCCGCCTCCCACTGGACCGGCCACGGCGCGCCGGTGCCGCGGTACTCCTGCTCGGCCGCTGCCTGCAGGGTCCACTGCGGGTTGTAGAGGTGGGTGCGGCCCAGCGCGCACAGGTCCGCCCGTCCGGCCAGCAGCAGGGAGTTGACGTCGTCGTAGGAGGAGATGGCACCCACCGCGATCACCTTGACGCCGGCCGGCCCGGCCACCCGGTGGCGGATCTTGTCGGCGAACGGGGTCTGGTACGAGCGGCCGTAGGCCGGCTTCTCGTCCTTGGTGACCTGCCCCGAGGAGACGTCGATCGCGGCGGCGCCGTGCTCGATGAAGGCCCGGGCGATCTCCACCGCGTCGTCCTCGGTGTTGCCGTCCGGCACCCAGTCGGTCGCCGAGATGCGGACCGTGACCGGGATCCCGGCGGGGACCACCCCGCGCACCGCGTCGAAGACCTCCAGCGGGAACCGCAGCCGGTTCGCCGGCGATCCGCCGTACGCGTCGGTGCGCCGGTTGGCGACCGGGGAGAGGAAGGACGACAGCAGGTAGCCGTGCGCGGCGTGCACCTCGATCAGGTCGAAGCCGGCCCGCACACCGCGCTCGGCCGCCGCGGCGAAGTCGGCCACCACCTGGTCCAGGTCCGCCCGGGTGGCCTCGCGCGGCAGGTGGCAGCCGGCGCCGTACGGCAGCGCGGACGGGCCGATCACCTCCCAGTTGCCGTCCTCCAGCGGCTGGTCCATGCCCTCCCACATCAGCCTGGTCGACCCCTTGCGGCCGGAGTGGCCCAGCTGCAGGCCGATCCGGCCGGCCGTCCGCTCGTGCACGAAGTCGGTGACCCGGCGCCAGGCCTCGCCCTGCTCGTCGGTCCACAGCCCCGGGCAGCCCGGGGTGATCCGGCCCTCGGGCGAGACGCAGACCATCTCGGTCATCACCAGGCCCGCCCCGCCGAGCGCCTTGGAGCCCAGGTGCACCAGGTGGAAGTCGCCGGGGACCCCGTCCACCGCGGAGTACATGTCCATCGGGGAGACGACCACCCGGTTCGCCAGCCGCAGCGGGCCGATCCGCACCGGTTGGAACATCGCCGGGGCCACCTCGGCGGCCTCCTCGTGCCGGGCGAACTCGCGCTCCAGCAGCGCGGCGAACCCGGCGTCCCGCTCCCGGAGGTTCTCGAAGGTGATCCGGCGCGACCTGGTCAGCAGGTTGAACGCGAACTGGGCCGGGGCCTGCTCCGCGTACATCCCGATGTTCTCGAACCACTCCAGCGAGGCCTGCGCCGCCCGCTGGGTCGACTCGACGACCGGCTTGCGCTCGGCCTGGTAGGCCGCCACCGCCTCGGCCACCGACGGGTGTTCGTGCAGGCAGGCGGCCAGGGCGAGGGCGTCCTCCATGGCCAGCTTGGTGCCCGAGCCGATCGAGAAGTGGGCGGTGTGGGCGGCGTCGCCGAGCAGCACCACGTTGCCGTCGGACCAGCGCTCGTTGCGCACCGTGGTGAAGTTGAGCCACTTCGAGTTGTTGGTGAGCACCTGGTGGCCCTGCAGCTCCGCGGCGAAGAGCTCCCGGATCCGCGCGACGGCGTACTCGTCCGAGGCGCCGGGCGGCAGCTCGCGGTCCGCGGTCCGGTCGAACCCGGCCCGCCGCCAGACGTCCTCGTGCATCTCGACGATGAAGGTCGAGCCGGTAGCGGAGTAGGGGTAGCCGTGGATCTGCATGGTGCCCCACTGCGTCTGCTTGACGAAGAACTGGAACGCCTCGAAGACCAGGTCGGTGCCGAGCCAGATGTACTTGTTGCGCCGCCGGTCCAGCGACGGCGCGAAGACGTCGGCGTACTTCGTCCGGATCGCGGAGTGGAGCCCGTCCGCGGCGAGCACCAGGTCGTGCGAGGCCCGCAGCTCGTCCACGTCGGGCACCGCCGTGCGGTAGTGCACGGTGACGCCGAGGTCGGCGGCCCGCCGCTGCAGGATCCCGAGCAGCTCCTGACGGCTCATCGCCGCGAAGCCCTGGCCGCCCACGGTGAACCGGTGCCCGTTGAAGTCGATGTCGATGTCGGTCCAGCGGGCGAACCGGCTCTCCATCGCGGCGTGAACCACCTCGTCGGCGTTGTCGATGCCGCTGAGCGTCTCGTCGGAGAAGACGACACCGAAGCCGAAGGTGTCGTCCGGCGCGTTCCGCTCCCACACGGTGACGTCGTGCGCCGGGTCCAACTGCTTCATCAGGGAAGCGAAGTAGAGGCCTCCCGGGCCGCCGCCGGCGATCGCGATCCTCATGTCGGTTCCTCCGTGCCGGGGTCCGCCGGGCCGGGCTCCGCCACCAGCCGGCGGAGCTTGAAGTGCTGGAGCTTGCCGCTGGGGTTGCGCGGCAGCGCGTCGATGAACCGCACGTCGCGCGGGTACTTGTACGGGGCGATCAACCGCTTGACGTGGTCCTGGATCTCCCGGGCCTTCGCCGCGTCGGCGACCACTCCGGCGCGGACCACGACGAACGCGCAGACGATCGAGCCCCGGTCGGGATCGGGCGCCGCGACCACCGCCGCCTCGGCCACGTCCGGGTGGGTGACCACCGCGGCCTCCACCTCGGGGCCGGCGATGTTGTAGCCGGAGGAGACGATCATGTCGTCGTCGCGCGCCTGGTACCAGAAGTAGCCGTCCTCGTCGCGCACGAAGGTGTCGCCGGTGACGTTCCACCCGTTCACCACGTAGTTCGCCTGCCGCTCGTCGTCGAGGTAGCGGCAGCCGACCGGGCCGATCACGCCGAGCCGCCCCGCGACACCCGGCGCGGCCTCCTCGCCGTCCGGGCCCAGCACGGTGGCGCGGTAACCGGGGACCGGGCGCCCGGTGGCGCCCGGGCGGATGTCCTCCCCGGTGGCCGAGATGAAGATGTGCAGCATCTCGGTGGCGCCGATCCCGTCGATGACCGAGAGGCCGAGCTCGTCCCGCAGCCGCTGCCAGAGCTGCTGGGGGAGGTGCTCCCCGGCGCTCACCGCCGACCGCAGGCCGGAGAGCCGGTGCAGCTCACCGGACTTGACGATCTGCTGGTACGCCGTCGGGGCGGTGGCCAGCACGGTCACGCCGTGCTCGGCGACCAGCCCGGCCAACTGCACCGGTGTGGTGGCCTCGGTGAGGAAGGCGCAGGCGCCCGCCCGGAGCGTGAAGACCACCAGCATGCCCAGCCCGAAGGTGAAGGCGAGCGGCGCGGTGCAGGCGACCAGGTCGTCGGGGCGCAGCCGCAGCGTGCCCCGGCCGAAGGTGTTGTCGATCGACAGCAGGTCGCGGTGGAAGTGCACGGTGACCTTGGGGACGCCGGTGGTGCCCGAGGTCGGACCGAACAGCGCGACGTCGGTCGCGGCGGTGTCGACCGCGGCGAACCGCCCCGACTTCGCCGCGACCCGCCGGCCCAGGTCGTCGGCGCCGTCGCCGCCGTGCGCCAGCACGGCCAACTCCGGCGCGACCGCGTCCCGGACGGCGACCACCTCGTCGAGGAACCGGTGGTCGACCAGCGCCACGGCCGGCCGGGTCTTCGCCACGATCGGCGCCAGCTCGCGGGCCCGCAGCGCGGCCATGGTGGCGACGGCGATGCCGCCCGCCTTCAGCACGCCCAGCCAGGCGGCCACCGCCCAGGGGTTGTTGGGGGAGCGCAGCAGCACCCGGTTGCCGGGCACCAGGCCCAGGTCCTCGGTGAGCACCTGGGCGACCTGGTCGGCCCGCTGCCGGAGCTCGCCGTAGCTCCACACCTCGCCGTCCGGGGTGCGCAGCGCGGGCCGGTCGGCGCCGAAGGACGCCACCGGACGGTCGATCAGTTCGACCGCGGCGTTGAGGCGTTCCGGGTACTGCAGCAGCGGTGTGGTGAACTCCAGCACCGGCCACTGCCCGGCCGGCGGCAGGTGGTCGCGGGCGAAGGTGTCGGTGTGGCCCGAGGCCGGCGCGGTCACCGCTCGCCCGCCGAGGCCACGCGGATCATGCCTTCCTGGACGACCGTGGCCAGGTGGGTGCCGTCGGGGGCGAAGAAGCGCCCGGAGGCGAGGCCGCGGCCGGCCTCCGCCGCCTCGGCCTGCTGGGCGTAGAGCAGCCACCCGTCCGCCGCGCCCGGCCGCGGCGCCCGGTGGAACCACATCGCGTGGTCGAGACTGGCGGTGACCAGGCCCGGCCGTGCCCAGGGCACGCCCAGCACCCGCAGCACCGGCTCCAGGATCGTGTAGTCGCAGACGTAGGCGAGGGCGGCCGTGGTCAGTTGCGCGTCGGTGAGCCCCTCGACCGGCCGCAGTGCGTCGAACGGCTTGACCCAGACCGCCTGGTGGGGCACCCGGGCCCCGTCGACGGCGAGGTAGACCGGTCCCGGGACGTGGCGCATGTCGAAGCTGCGCCCGGTGGACCAGTAGGCCTTGGAGGCGGGCGTCATCGTCCCGCCGGTCCGGTCCGCGAGGTACTCGGCGGCGGCGGGGAGGTCCTCCGGGCCGGGCAGGTCCGCGCCGCCGGGGAAGTCCGCGTGGTGGCTCGCGCCCGGCTCGCCGGCCGCGAAGTTGGCCAGGCAGACGTAGAGCGGCTTGCCGTTCTGGTAGCCGCGCACCTGCCGGGTCGCGTAGCCGCGGCCGTCGCGCAGCAGTTCGACCTCGTACCGCACCTCCTTGCCGATCTCGGCGGGGCGCATGAAGTACGAGTGCATGGAGTGCAGCGCCTTGCCGTCGTCGACGGACCGCATGGCGGCGGCCGCGGCCTGGGCGACCAGGTCGCCGCCGTAGGCCTTCGGCCACGGGCAGGGCTGGGTGACCGCGGTGAACGCGAGGTCGAAGTGGTCCGGCCGCGCGGGGGTCAGGGTGACGGCGGCGGTGAACGCCGCCGAGGTGGTGTCGGACATCAGGGCCGCTCCAGCCAGTCGCGCAGGTCCGCGTCCGGGACCTGGGGGAGGTTGACCACGATGTTCTCCGGGGTGCGGGTCGTCATCCAGGTCAGCGGGTTGTCGCGGTCGAGGTTGCACTCGATGTGGGGCATGAACGGCGGCACGAAGACCCAGTCGCCCTCCGCCATGTCGAGGTAGTCGGCGAAGTCCGGGCCGAAGTAGATCCGGCCCCGGCCGGACAGCACGTAGCCGCCGGTCTCGGCCTCGCCGTGGTGGTGCGGCACCGAGCGGTAGCCGCCCTCGTTGCGGACCTTGCCGAACCAGAGCCGGGTGGCGGGGGTGTGCTGGATGCTGATCCCCGAGATCCGGGAGGCGCCGGCGGACTGGCCGGTGTCCGCGGGCTCGGTGCCGGCCCGCGTGACGACCGGGACCACCAGGCCGCTCGCCGTGGCGTACATCGCGTTGTCGCCCTCAAGGACGTGGTCACTGGGCGTGGGGTCCATCGAAGCTCCTTGTGCGCATGAGGGTGGGTCAGGAGGGGGCGTCAGCGAGGTCAGTCGGTGAACCGCACGGTGTTGCGCAGCCCGCCGATGCCCGGGATCTCGGTCTCGACCACGTCGCCGTCGGCGAGGAAGCGCTGGGGCTCGCGGGCCACCCCGACGCCGCCGGGCGTGCCGGTCAGCACCAGGTCGCCCGGACGCAGCACGGTGAAGGTGGAGATGTACGCGAGCAGGTCGGCCGGGTCGAAGACCAGGGTCCGGGTGTTGTCGCGCTGGACCTGTTCGCCGTTGACCCGGCAGACCACCTCCAGGCCGCGGGCGGGGTCGACCTCGTCCGGCGTCACGACCACCGGCCCGACCGGGGTGGCGCCGTCCCAGGCCTTGCCCTGGAACCACTCCAGCGTCCGGTACTGCCAGTCGCGCACCGAGATGTCGTTCGCCACGGTGTAGCCGGCGATCCCGGCCAGTGCCGTCGCCCGGTCGGCGCGGCGCAGCGTGGAGCCGACCACGACGGCGAGTTCGGCCTCCCAGTCGACCTGCAGGCCGGCCGGCAGCACCAGGTCGTCGCCGGGGCCGGTGAGGCTGTCGGCGTACTTGGTGAACAGGGTGGGGTGGGTCGGCAGCTCGCGGCCGGTCTCCCGGATGTGCTCGGCGTAGTTGAGACCGCAGCAGATCACCTTGCGGGGTGCGGGCAGCGGGAGCACCGGCACGGCGCCGTCGATCACCTCCCCGGCCCGGGCGGCCGCCGGCAGCGGGGAGCCCGCCGCCAGGAACGCCGACAGGTCGGCGGCCGGCAGGGCCCGCCAGACGTCCCCGTCGAGGACCGCGGCGCTGGTGCCGCCCGGATGGGCGACCGTCGCGAGGTGCATGGCCGTTGCTCCTCCTCCGTGCTCCCCGAACCCGCACGGCCCGGGGATCGCACTGCTTGTAGGCCTGTATGTCCGTAGGCCTGTATTTCATTATTTCTGCGACCGTCACAAGACTGTCAATAGATGCTACGGTGACGGCGCCCAGTTCCCGTCCCGCAGGAGCTCCCCATGGCGCCCGACCTGACACCGGTTCCGGTCAACCCCCCGTCCCTCCCGAGGCCCAGCGGCTACTCGCACGGGACGCTGAGCGGCAACACGCTGCACCTGGGCGGCCAGACGGCCCTCGACCGGCAGATGCGGATCGTGCCCGGCGGCATCGTCGAGCAGTTCCGGCAGGCGTTCGGCAACCTGTTGGCGACCCTGGCCGAAGTGGGCGGCCTGCCCCAGGACTTGGTGAGCATCACGCTCTACCTGACCGACATCCCCGACTACCAGGCGCACGGCAAGGAGATCGGGCAGGTGTGGCGCGAGCTGGCCGGCCCGGTCTACCCCGCGATGGCCGGCATCGGCACCACCGCGCTCTGGCAGCCCGAGGCGATGATCGAGATCCTCGGCGTCGCGGTCGTCCCGGACGAGCGGCTGGTCCGGCCCGCGGCCGACTGACCACACGTCACCACCCCTGCCCACGCTCGCCGTCGGAGGTCGCGATGCCGTCGTCCACCCCGCCGCCCGCGGACCTGCTGCTGCGCGCGCGCCGCATCCACACGCTCGTGCCGGGCGAGCGACCGCAGCGGGCGCTCGCGGTCCGCGGCGACCGGGTGCTCGCGGTCTCGGAGGCGGCCGACGGGCTCGACGGTCTCGCCGGTCCGGCGACCAGGGTGCTCGACCTGCCCGACTCGGCCGTGCTGCCGGCCTTCGACGACACGCACACGCACCTGATCGCGGCCGCCGACAGCGCCCACGACGTGGCCGTGGCCGACGCCCGGTCCGTCCGGGAGCTCGTCGGACTGATCCGCGCCCGGGCCGACCGGACGCCGCCGGGGGAGTGGATCCGCACCGCCGGGCACTGGCAGGAACTCAACCTCGCCGAACGCCGGTTCCCCACCGCGGCGGAGCTCGACGCGGCGACCGACCGGCACCCGGTGCTGGTGCAGCGCGGAGTGCACAACCAGGTTCTCAACGGCTACGCGTTGCGGCTGTGCGGGATCGACGCCGACACCCCCGACCCGGTGGGCGGCCGGATCGGGCGCGACGCGGCCGGCCGCCCCGACGGCCACCTGCTCGACGGCCAGGCGCTGGTCCGGCCGCAGCTGCCCCCGCCCGATCCGGCGACCAAGCTGGCCGGCCTGCGGCTGGCCTCGCGGGCCTACGCGGCCACCGGCATCGGCACCGTGCGCGACGCCAACTGCTCGCCGGCCGATCTGGCCGCGCTCCAGCAGCTCCGCGCGCGCGGTGAACTCGGCTGCCGGGTCCGGGCGCTGATCGGCACGCTCGGCCTCACCGAGGTGGGCCAGGTCGAGCAGCTGCTGGACGGCATGGCGCAGTGGCGCCGCGTCGACGACCCCTGGCTGCGGGTGTGGGGGGTGAAGTTCTGGATGGACGGCGGGATCGAGTCCGGCGCCCTGGAGGCCCCGTACTGCCCGGCGCACTGCCCGACGCCGGGGTACACCGGTCACTTCGCCTGGGACCCGCCGCAGTTGCAGGACGCGGTGGAGCGGGTGGTGCGGCGCGGCTGGCGGGTCGGCATCCACGCCTACGGGGACCGGGGCGTCCGGGCGCTGCTCGACCTGTTCGAGCGGGTGCAGCAACGCGTCCCCGGGCTGCCGCCCGGCGCGCTGGTGATGGAGCACGGCGGCCTGGCGGGCCCGGAACAGCGGTCCCGGGCAGTGCGGTTGGGCATCCCGGTGACCATCCAGCAGCCGCTGCTCCACGACGTCGCCGCGATCCAGGCGGAGTACTGGGGCAGGGACCGGGTGGCCGCCCTCTTCCCCGCCCGCGCCTGGCTGGAGGCGGGCGCGGACATCTCGGCCGGGTCGGACTACCCCGTCGGGGCCTTCGGCGCCGCGCACTCGCTGTACGGCCTGACCACCCGGGCGACGGTCGACGGCGTGCTCGGCCCGGAGCAGGCGATCGACCGGGCGGCGGCGATCCGGCTGCACACCACCGCCGCCGCCCGGCTGACCGGCGAGGGCCGGCTGCGCGGGCAGCTCACACCCGGGCGCCTGGCCGACCTCACCGTCTGGCCCACCGACCCGGCCACCGCCCCCACCCACCTGCTCGACGGCCTACGCCCCAGTCACACCGTGCTCGGCGGCACCTTCGTGCACGGGGGCTGACGGTCCGGGCGGCGAGGGCCCGGGCGGGGGCTCCGGTGACCGGCCGTCAGAGCGGCTTGCGGTAGACCACGACGCGGTGGCGGACGGCGAAGCCGGCCTTCTCGTAGACGCCGGACGCGCCGGCGGCGTTGTCGGCGTCGGTCTCCAGCGCCGCTTCGGTGTACCCGGACCGGCCGGCCGCACCGAGCACGTCGGCGATCAGCGCACCCGCCACGCCCCGTCGGCGCCAGGGCGCGGCGGTGCCGACCTGGCCGAGGTAGAGCGCCCGGGGCGCGTCGGCGTACGGCAGCACGTAGCCGACGATCTCGTCACCGGCGAGTGCCAGCCGGGCCAGCTCGGGCAGGAAGGTCGCCGACCGCACGGTCAGCCCGGCCCAGGACTCGAAGGTGCGCTCCTGGTAGCCCCAGCTGCCGCCGAACGCGGCCCGGTGGGCGGCGTGCAGCGCCCGCTCCCGGTCCGGACCGTACGGGACGATCCGCAGGCCCACGACGGGTGGTGCGGCCGCCGGCGCCGGGACGGGCGCGATCATCTCCAGGAAGAACCGCTCGACGGCGAACCCCAGCCGCTCGTACAGCCGGACCGCGGCCGCATCGCGGACGCCGGTGTCGACCTCGGCCAGCCACGGTGTCCCCGGCGCGGCCCCGGCGTGCAGCTCGGCCGCCCGGTCGAGCTGCCAGGCCAGCAACGCCCGGCCCAGCCCCAGCCCCCGCCGGTCGGGGTGCACCCCGCCCTCCAGGCCGACCCGGAACCCGCCCCCGGGCGGCAGCCGCACCAACCCGACGGCCAGCACCCGCCCCTGCGCGTCGGTGATCACTCGGGTGTCCCGCGACGGGTCGGCGACCTCGGTCCGCACCACGTTCTCGATCGCGGCGGCGGGGAGTTCGAGGTGACCGCCGGCTGCCGCGGACACGGTGTTGAGCAACTCGGCGACGGGCGCCGCGTCTTCGAGGCGGTAGGGGCGTGCGAGGAATTCGTCCATCCCCCCAACCTACGGCGGTGGTGGACGGGTTCGGAGCGGTCCGCCGAGCTCCCGCACCATTCGTGATGGGACCGTAGTCTGATGGTCCGTCAGACCGATGACTGCTCAGGAGGCAACCCGTGACCACCGATCAGATCCCCCCGACCGCCGTCGTCCGCGTCTCCCGCGGCACCTTCGATCCCGCCCGGTACCCGGAGGTCCGGCAGGCCGCCGCGACGACCGGGGCGTACCTGGTTCCGGCCATCAAGGCGCTGCCCGGACTGATCAGCTACTACGCGGGCGCCTCGCCCGAGGGCTCCGTGGTCCACGTCAGCGTGTGGGACACCGAGGAGCACGCGCGGCAGTTGGACCACCTCAAGGAGATGGTCGTGGACGCCCGGCAGGAGGCCGAGAAGGCCGGCATCACCTTCACCCCGATCGTCAACCACGCGATCGACTGGACCATCTGAGCGCGCAGCGGCAGGCAGCACGGCGGCCCGCACCCCGGATGCCGGGGTGCGGG
>NZ_JBHYKG010000213.1:0-14664 GCF_042741245.1 Kitasatospora sp. NPDC058965 | reverse complement strand
CGCCCGGGCCCTCGCCGGCTCGGGGCACGGCGCGCGGGGCCCGCGCGCCAGGTGGCCCACCCGGGCGCGCCGGGTGGGCCACCTGGGTCGGACCGCTAGGGCATGGCGTCCGCCGTGACGGCCGAACCCAGCGTCAGGTTCCCGCTGAGCGGCAGGTTGCGCGAGGAGTCGCCGACCAGCACCTGGTAGGTCCCGGCCGCGGCGATCCAGTGGCTGCTGCCGGTGTCCCAGGAGGCCAGGTCGTGCGCGTGGACGGTGAAGCTCACCGTGGTCTGCGCCCCGGGCGCCAGCGTGACCCGCTGGAAGCCCTTGAGCTGGTGCGGCGGCTCACCGGCGGCGGCCGGATCGGCCACGTACAGCTGCGGCACCTCGGTGCCGGTGCGGCTGCCGGTGTTGGTGACCGTGGCCGTCACCGTCGCCTGCCCGTTGGTCACCGGCCCGATCTGCAGGTTGCCGAACGAGAAGCTGGTGTAGGACAGGCCGAAGCCGAACGGGAACAGCGGCGTGACGTTGTTGGCGTCGTACCAGCGGTACCCGATGTCCAGCCCCTCGGAGTACTGCACGGTGCCGTTGACGCCCGGCCACTGCGCGGGGGTGTTCGCCGGCACCTGCGACAGCGAGGCCGGGAAGGTGATCGGCAGGTGCCCCGACGGGTTCACGTCGCCGAACAACAGCGCCGCGACGGCCTGGCCGAACTCCTGGCCCTGGTAGAAGCCCTCGAAGACGCCCGCGACCTGGTTGAGCCACGGCATCATGATCGCCGAGTTGTCGCTCAGCACCACGATCGTGTTCGGGTTGGCGGCGGCCACCGCCGAGATCAGCGCGTCCTGGTTGTTCGGCAGGTTGAGCGTGGTGTTGTCGGACTCCTCGTGGCCGTAGTTGTCGGAGGCGAAGACGATCGCCACCTTGGAGGACTGCGCGAGCGCGACCGCGGAGGCCTGGTTCGAGGCGTCGTCGTACTTGACCGTCACGTTCGTGCCGGCGGTGCGCTGCTGGAGGCTGTACAGCGGGCTGTAGGTGCCGGAGCTGGTGGCACCGCCGCTGCCGCCACCACCGGTGATCGCGCCGGCGCCGGCCTGGGTGCCGATCACCGCGACGGACTCGCTACCGTTCGGGTCGAGCGGCAGGACGCCGTTGTTCTTCAGCAGGACAGTGCCCTCCTCGGCACCCTGCAGCGCCACCGCGCGGTGCGCCGGGGTGGCGACGATCGCGGTGGTGGAGCCGCTCGGCGCCTTGTCGAACATGCCGAACCGGAACATCTGGGTCAGCACCCGGGACACCATCGTGTCGAAGGTCGCCTGGGTGACCTGGCCCGACGCGACGGCCTGCTCCAGCGCCGAGGCGAAGAAGCCGCCGAACGGCATCTCGACCGTCTCGCCGGCGTTGGCCGAGGGCACGGTGGAGTGGATGCCGCCCCAGTCCGAGGTGATGAAGCCCTGGAACCCGGCCTGCTGGTACATCGGGGTGTTCTCGACCTGCGGGTTCTGGCAGGAGTAGTTGCCGTTCACCATGCTGTACCCGCACATGAGGGCCGCCGCGCCGCCCTTCTCGATGGCGGTCTGGAAGGCGGGCAGGTAGATCTCCTGCAGGGTGCGCGTGTCGATGACCTCGTTGCCGGGCGCGGACGGCTGCTCGATGTTGTACGCGGCCGCGTGCTTGACCTCGGCCATCACGCCCTGGCTCTGCATGCCCTGGACGTCGGCGCTGACGATCTGGCCGGTCAGGTAGGGGTCCTCGCCGAAGGTCTCGTAGGAGCGGCCCCAGCGGGGGTCGCGCACCATGTTGATCGTCGGGCCGAGCGAGACGTTCACGCCCTTGCCGGCGAACTCCTGGCCGAGCGCGACGCCGAAGTCGTGCTCGTAGGCGGTGTCGAAGGTGGCCGCGGACACCTCGCCGTCGGGGAACTGGGTGACGCCGCCGAGGCCGTCGCCGACGCCGGTGGGTCCGTCCTCCAGGTTGACGTCCGGGATGCACAGCGCGGGCTGGCCGGCGATCTGCCCGATGTAGGTGTTCGAGCCGTCGCCGTAGAGCATCTTGTCCTTCTGGTCCTGCGTCATCGCGCCCATGAGCTGGGCGACGCGGGTCGAGACGGCGACGTTGGGCTCGTTGATCCAGGGGCAGTTGCCCGGCGCCGGCTGCGGCGGGGGCGGCGGGATGGTCACCGTCTGGTTGCCGACGGTGTAGACCGAGAACTCCCACAGCGAGTACCCGTAGCCCGTCCCGCGGGCCGTGCCGTACATGCGCACGTACCGGCCCGTGCCCGAGACGTTCAGGGTCTGGGTGCCGCCGGTCCCCGTGGTGGTGGAGTAGATCGTGGTCCAGTTGGTGTTGTCGGTCGAGGTCTGGATCTGGAACCCGGAGGCGTAGGCGTTCTCCCACTGGAGCACCACCTGGCAGATCGGCAGGCTCCCGCCGAGGTCGGTCTCGATCCACTGCGGGTCGGCGGTGGCGCTCGACCAACGGGTCAGGGTGCTGCCGTCGGTGGCGTAGAAGGGGTCGTACGCCGGGTTGTTGTCCTGGATCGAGGAGGCGGTGGCCGGGTGCCCGAGGGCCGCGTTGGTGGTGCCGCAGCTGCCGCCCCCGCCGGTGGGCGACGGGCTGGGCGTCGGCGTGCCGCCGCCGCTGCCGCCGGCGAAGACCTGGAACTCCCACAGCGAGTAGCCGTAGCCCGTGGCGCGCGCGGTGCCGTACACCCGGATGTAGCGGCCGGTGCCCGAGACGTTCAGGGTCTGGGTGCCGCCGGTCCCGGTGGTGGTGGAGTAGATCGTGGTCCAGTTGGTGTTGTCGGTCGAGGTCTGGATCTGGAACGCGGTGGCGTAGGCGTTCTCCCAGCTGAGCCCGACCTGACAGACCGTCAGCGTCGAGCCCAGGTCGACGTCCAGCCACTGCGGGTCGCTGTACGCGCTGGACCAGCGGGTGCCGGTGTTGCCGTCGACGGCGGCCGCCGCCGGGGTCCCGGCGTTCTCGGTCGACGAGGCGGTCGCCGGCTGGTTGAGCGCCGCGTTCTGCGTGCCGCAGGTCGCGCCGCCGCCACCGGTCCCCTGGGTGCCGTAGACCTGGAACTCCCAGAGCGAGTAGCCGTAGCCGGTGTTGCGGGCGGTGCCGTACATGCGCACGTAGCGGCCGGTGCCGGTGACGTTCAGGGTCTCCGTGCCGCCGGGACCGGTGGTGGTGGTGTAGATCGGCGTCCAGGTCGCCCCGTCCGCCGAGACCTGGATCTGGTAGGCCTTGGCGGAGGCGGTCTCCCACTGGAGCACGACCTGGTTGATCGTCGCGGTGGCGCCCAGGTCGACCTGGAGCCACTGCGGATCGGCCGCGGCGCTGGACCAGCGGGTGCCGGTGTTGCCGTCCACCGCCGCGCTAGCGGGGGTGCCCGCGTTCTCGGTGGAGGAGGCGGTGGCCGGCTTGCCCTGCGACAGCAGGGTCGGCGCGGCGTGGGCCAGGGTCGGGACCGTGAAGACCGCCGCGACCAGCGCGAGGGCGGCGAGCACGGTGGTCCACAGGGTCCGGGCCGGTTGGGGTCTGCGGATCGTTCGGTGCGGGGACGGATGCACGTCGGGTTCCTCAACTCGATGGGGGGTGGGGGTGGTGCGAGCGAGGGTGGGGCGGTGCGTGAGGGTGAGGGGTGGTTCCGGGACTCGGCGGGGCGGCGGGGGCTCAGTAGCCGACCGCGACCTCGAGCCACTGCGGGTTGGCGTGCGAGATGTACGAGGACTGGCCCGCGTAGTCGTCGTAGGGGAAGCCGTAGGCCAGGTTGTTGATCGCGTGGTCGTGCCAGAACTTGGCGTAGTAGTTGGCCGGGGCCGCCTGGTAGTACTGGCTCGGGTCGGACCACTGCGACTGCGGCAGGGTGGCGACGTGGCGGTTGAGCGCGGCGCACTCGCCGGCGTTGGCCGCCAGCACGCCCGCGCAGCCGAACACGTCCGAGGTCGGGGCGTTGACGCCGACCGAACCGGCGTACGAGGTGAAGTAGTTCGCGTTCACGCCGCCGGTCTGGAAGCTCGGGTCGCTGCCCGGGGCGATGATCCGGTAGGGCGCCTGGGTCTGCGCCAGCACCTTGAACTCCTGCGGCACGGCGTTCACGAAGTCCTGGAAGAACTGGGTGCGGTCCTCGTTGAACACCGCCTGGGTCTCGCCCACCTGCACGTCGTAGCCGTCGGTGGAGTGCAGCCGCATCGCGATCGGCAGGCCGAAGGCGTCGACCCGGGTGGTGTTGCCGTTGAACACGCCCGCGCCGACGGTGAATTCGATGAAGTCGAAGTACTTGCTGTTCGGCGAGCCGAGGTAGAAGTACATCCGGCCGGACGAGTTGGCGGGCATGTCCAGGTAGGGCTGCTCGGCGATCGAGTGGGTCTGGCCGTTGAAGCTCCAGTAGACCTGGCTGTCCGGGTAGGCGCCGTTGGTCCGGTTCAGCACCTTCACCATGACCACGTTCTGGGCGGGCGGGATGGTGCTGGTGTCGCCCCAGAACGCGTCACCGGTCGGCGACGGGCTCGGGGTCGGGGTCGGGGTGGGCGTGCCGGCCGAGGTGGTGAAGACCTGGAACTCCCAGAGCGAGTAGCCGTAGGCGGTGCCGCGCGCGGTGCCGTACAGCCGCACGTACCGGCCGGTGCCGTTCAGCGCCAGGTTCTCGGTGCCGCCGGCGCCGGTGCTGGTGGAGTAGATCGTGGTCCAGTTGACCGCGTCGGTGGAGACCTGGATCTGGTAGGCCTTGCCGTAGGCGGTCTCCCACTGCAACTGCGCGCCGCAGACGGTCTGCTGGCTGCCGAGGTCGACCTGCAGCCACTGCGGGTCGGCGAACTGGCTGGACCAGCGGGTGCCGGTGTTGCCGTCCACCGCCGCGCTCGCGGGGGTGCCCGCGTTCTCGGTGGACGAGGCGGTGGCGGGGCGGTTGAGCGCGGCGTCGGTGGTCGAGCAGGTCGCGGCCGGGGTGCCGTAGACCTGGAACTCCCAGAGCGAGTAGCCGTACTGGGTGGCGCGCGCGGTGCCGTACATCCGCACGTACCGGCCGGTGCCGGCGACGTTGAGGTTCTGCACGCCGCCCGCGCCGGTGGTGGTGGAGTAGACGCTGGTCCAGTTGACCGCGTCGGTGGAGACCTGGATCTGGAACGCGGTGGCGTACGCAGCCTCCCAGTTGAGGGTGACCTGGCTGATCGCCGCGGTGGACCCGAGGTCGACCTGCAGCCACTGCGGGTCGCCGAACTGGCTGGACCAGCGGGTGCCGGTGTTGCCGTCCACCGCCGCGCTCGCGGGGGTGCCCGCGTTCTCGGTGGACGAGGCGGTGGCCGGCTTGCCCTGCGACAGCAGGGTGGCCGCGGCCTGCGCGGGGGCCGGGGCGAGCGTCACCAGCAGGCCGACGACCAGCGCGGCGACGGCGAGCAGGGCGAGCAACGGAGCCGGCGCGGGCCGGCTGAGGGCATGACGGGGTGTCCCTGACATGGGGCGGCTCCTGAGGCGTGCAGTCTTGCGACGGGTGGGGGGTTGCACGGTGGAACGCGGGTGAAGCTCTGAATCCGAGTGAGAGAGCGCTCTCTCAGCAGGATTTGTTGTAGGGGAAGACCGATGACCCGTCAAGACTTGAAGCGAACCTGTCGTCGCTTTACGCGCGTTGCTGCGTTCAGTCAACCGGCTCGGGCTGCCGGGCCGGCACGGCCGCCCAGGCGAGCGAGTACCAGGACAGCACCGCCAGGACCAGGGCACTCGGCAACTCGGCGAAGTACGCCAGCACCTGTGCCGACAGGTACGCCGAGCCGCGGTGCGCCGACCACAGGTCGAAGAACGCGTCCAGGCCGAGCAGCACCGCGGTGGCCGAGGCGATCGGGCTGGTGGCCCGGTGGCGGCGCCGGACCAATGAGGCGAGCAGCAGCAGCGCCGTCACCTCCATCACGTCCAGCCAGACCCAGGAGTTCGAGAGGTTGCGCGCCCCGAAGTGGCCCCTGACCGTCAACCCCAGTACCACGATCCACGGCAGCAGCAGCACCGCCGCCGTGCGCAGCAGCACCGGAAGCCAGCGGCGGATCGTCCGCTCACGATCGTCGAGCCGAGTACGCAGATCAGACACCCCGCGATGCTACCGGCTGCGCCTCGGTTACCCCCTCGCGGCCGCGAGCTGATAGGAAGTCAGCGCAAGTGCCCTACCCAACCGGGGGAGTCAACGGTGGATCAGACCCGTGTGGACGAGACGACCGTCCTGATCGTCGGCGCCGGACCGGCAGGACTGGTGCTCGGCAACCTGCTACTGGCGGCCGGCATCGACTGCGTGGTGGTCGAACAGCGCGACCGCGCGTACGTGGAGCAGCGGGCCCGGGCCGGCTTCCTGGCCGCCAACACGGTGCGCGTCCTGGTCGAGAACGGCCTGGCCGACGGCCTGGTGAAGAACAGCCAGCAGCACGACACCTGCGCCTTCCGCACCGAGGAGGGCGAGTTCCAGTTGGCCTACGGGGAGCTGGGCGCGGGCGAGGTGCACACCGTCTACCCGCAGCAGGCGCTGGTCACCGACCTGGTGGCCGAGTTCCTGGCCCGCGGCGGCGACCTGCGCTTCGAGACCGCCGCCGTCGGGGTGGACGGGCTGGACGGCGACCGGGTCGAGCTGCTGACCCGCACCGCGGACGGCGCCACCCGCCTGCTGCGCGGGCAGTTCCTGGCCGGCTGCGACGGCCGGCACGGCTTCGCCCGCACCGCCTTCCCCGCCGACGCGGCCCGCCGCCACCGCCGCGAGCACGGCGTCAGCTGGCTCGCCCTGCTGGCCGGCGCGCCGCAGAGCATGGCCGCGATCACCTACGCGGTGCACGAGGACGGCTTCGCCGGCCACATGGCCCGCTCGGCCGACGTCACCCGCTACTACCTGCAGGTCCCGGCCGGCACCGACCCCGCCGACTGGTCCGACCGGCGGGTCTGGGACGAACTGGCCCACCGGATGCGGGCCGACCGCCACGGCGGCCTGCACCAGGGGCCGATCCTGGAGCGCCGGGTGATCACCATGGCCTCCGACGTGCAGGACCCCATGCAGTACGGACGGCTCTTCCTGGTCGGCGACGCCGCCAGCCTGATCAGCCCGTCCGCCGCCAAGGGTGCGAACCTGGCGGTGATGGCGGCCGAGACCCTGGCGCACGCCCTCGTGGCGCAGCTGCACCGCGCGGACGACACGGCGCTGCAGCGCTACTCCACCGACTGCCTGCCCCGGATCTGGCGGGCGCAGGAGTTCTCGCACTGGATGATCGGCCTGCTGCACGGTCCCGCCGGCGAGGCCGGCGACGCCCCGTTCCTGCGCTCGCTGCAGCGGGCCCGGCTGGCCAACCTGCGGGATTCCCGCCGCCACCAGGACCAGTTCGCACAGGAGTACGTGGGGATCTGACCATCCGTCATGTCTGTATGCTTCAAAAGTCGGTGCCACTCAGGGTGCCGACACGAACACGTACGGCAAGCAAGGCGGACATGATCAACGAAGCGGGCATCGGGGTGGCAGCGGCGGAGTTCGAGCGGATCGACCGGGCGGTCGGATTCATCCGCTCGCACGGCACCGAGGAGATACTGGCCACCCTGCTGCCCGAACTCCCCCCGCACGCGCGGGCGGCGTTCGCCACGCACTGCCGGTTCAGCCACGCCGCCGTACTGGTGTTCCCGCCCTCGCTGGCCGCGCTGCACGCCGGCCTGCGGGACCGGGGACTCGACGTCGGCGAGTTCACGCCCAGCGTGGTGGTGCGGGCCCGGTTGGCCGCGCGCTACCGGCGGCCCGCGGCCGAGTTGGAGGTCGGCATCCTGCGGGCCCCCGTACGGGCGGGCGACCGGGACGACTGCGAGGTGGAGATCTTCGCCCTCGCCGTGCCGCCCGGCTCGGAGCTGGTCGCGATCGCCGAGGCCGAGCGGGTCGCCGAGCACGAGGCGCACCTGGCGTTCGAGGTCCGCGACCCCGATCCGGTGGTGCTCGGCGGGTTGCGCGCCCTGCTGCTCGACCCGGCGACCGGACTGGTCGCCGACGGCGGCGGCTACACCGCGCACGAGGACGCCACCGTGCTCTACTTCCAGGCGGAGTCGGCCAGTACGGCCGGGCGCCGGCTGGAGCTCTACGTCCGGGGCCGGCACGACCAGGCCCTGCGCGACCAGCTCGCGGACACCCGGCTGTCGCTCGCGGCCCCGGCGGGCGACGAGGATCCTGCGGAAACGCTCCTGCGCCTGATGACCGGCGCCTGGGCCACCCAGGCGATCGGGGTGGCGGCCGAACTGCGGCTCGCCGACCATCTCGCCGACGGCCCCGCCGAGCTGCCCGCGCTCGCCGCGGCCACCGGTACCGACCCGGCGAGCCTGGCCCGGCTGCTGCGGTACCTGGGCACCCTGGGCCTGCTGACCGAGTCCGGGAGCGGCTACGGGCTCACCCCGGTCGGCGCACTGCTGGGCGAGCAGGCGGAGCACTCGATGCGGCCGCTGGCGCTGCTGTACCGGGGGCCGTTCTACGACTCGTTCGGCGCGTTGGGCCACGCGGTGCGCACCGGCCGCCCCGGCTTCGACCACCTGTTCGGCGCCCACCACTTCGAGCACTTCGCCCGTGATCCGGAGCTGGCCGAGCTGTTCGACCGGGCCATGGCGGCGAGTTCGGCGATGTTCGCGCCGATCCCCGCGCTGCTCGGGCTGACCGGGCCGGCCACCGTGGTCGACGTCGCGGGCGGCAACGGCGAGTTGCTCAGCCGGATCCTGAGCGCCGCGCCCGGCGCGCGCGGTGTGCTGCTGGAACGGCCGCACGCGGTCGAGGCGGCCCGCAAGACCATGGCGAACGCCGGCTGCCTGGACCGCTGCGAACTGCTGACCGGCGACTTCACCCGGGCCGTCCCGGAAGGCGGCGACCACTACCTGCTCTCCCGGGTGCTGCACGACTGGGACGACGAGCAGTGCCGCGCCATCCTCGGCCGACTCGCCGAGGCGATGCCCGCGCACGCCGAACTCCTGATCGTGGAGCGCCTGCTGCCGCAGCAGCCCGACGCCGCGTCGCTGGCGGTCCCGTGGGACGTCCACATGCTCTGCAACGTGGGCGGACGCGAGCGGACCGCGGGCCACTACGCCGAACTGCTGGCCCAGGCCGGGTTCGTGCTGACCGACCGGCACCGGCTGCCGCTGGACGCGGTCCTGCTGCGGGCCCGGCCGGCCCGCCCTGCTCGCTCGGCCCGCACGGCTCGCTGAAAACCGGTCGCGCCGCGTGGAGTTGCTCTACTAGCGTGCCCCGGTGACCTCGAATCCCGCTGACCTCGCCCTCGGCATGCCCGAGGCCGAGCTCCTGGTCCGGGCGGTCCACCCGACCGCCCGGGTCACCGGCCTGGACCTGCGCACCGGGGGCCGACTGAGCACGGTGTACGAAGTGCGCTGCGCCGACCCCGCGCACTCGGTGATCGTCAAGAGCTACCAGGAGCAGTGGCGCTGGAAGCAGCGCAAGGAGGTCCACGTCTACCGCCTGCTCGCCGCGGTGCCGGGCTGGCCGGCTCCCGCGGTGCTGCACGCCACGCCCGCCGGGCCGGGCGGGCGCGCGGCCACCGTGCTCAGCCTGCTGCCCGGGCGCGAGCTCTCCGCGGCGGGCGGGCCGGACGGGGCCGGCATCGCGTCGATCTACCGTCAGCTGGGTTCCAGCCTGGCCGCGTTGCACCGGACGGTGCTGCCCGCCTTCGGCTACCTGACCACCGAGATCCTGGACCCGGCGCCGGACAACGCGAGCTACATGGCACGGCAGTTCGACAGGAAGCTGGCCGAGTTCGCCGAACTGGGCGGCGCGCCCGAGCTGCACCGGGCGATCCGTGCGCGGATCGCCGGCCAGGAGACGCTGTTCGCCACCTGCCGCGCCCCCGTGCTCTGCCACAACGACCTGCACGAGGGCAACATGCTGGTCGCCCCGGTGGCGGAGGGCCCGGGGGTGGGAGTGGGAGCGGGAGCGGGAGCGGGTGAGGTGCAGGGAGCGGGGCGGAGCTGGCGGCTGACCGGCCTGGTCGACGTGGAGAACGCCATCGCCGCCGACCCGTTGATGGACCTCGCCAAGCTGGAGCAGTACGCCGTCCGGGGCGACGCCGCCAAGCGTGCCGCGCTGCTGTCCGGCTACGGACCGCTCCCCGCCGACGCCGAGGCCCGACTGGCCCTGTACCAGCTCTACTTCTCGCTCGAACTGTGGGCCTGGTTCGCCTCCGTCGGCGAGCTCGACCCGCTGCCCGGCCTCGCCGACGACCTGGCGCGCCTCGCCGACCCGGGCGCGGGGCACTGACCCCGGCCCGGTTCGCCGACCCGGGCTCGGGGCACTGACCTGGCTCGGTTCGCCGAACCGGCCGCGCCGTCGGTGCCGGGCTCGGGTCGGTTCCCCGGCTCGGGTCACCGACGGCGGGGCATGCCGCCGTGCGGGCTGTTCACCACCATCCAGAGCGGGCCCGGCGCCAGGAACGGGTGGTCCGGGTAGTGGTCCACGTGCCAGTGGCCGCCGTCGTCCATCTCGGCGACGCCCACCAGGTTGTCGGCGAACAGCTCGCGCGCCTCCTGGTCACCGGTGATCAGCAGCAGTTGTCGCGGTTCGTCGACCGCGAGGGACACCCCCGGGCCGGGCGCCGGACGCACCTCGATACCGGCCAGCCCTGCGCCGGTGAGCCCGACCCACCCGGTACCGGTCGTCAACACAGCTGCCAGTTGCAGGAGTTCCTCGCGCGTCCCGGACAGGTCGAGCTCGCCGTGGCTGGCGGCGAAGGTCAAAATCACTGGGCTGCTCCTCGGTCGTCTTGCCACTATGCCAGTCATGGGAATGCTTGATGCGACAGCTGCTCGGGTGGCCGCCGGGGCCACGGTCGAGTTCCGGCCCACCGGGAACTCGATGGTCCCGCTGATCCGCAGCCGGGACTCGGTCCGGGTCGGCCCGGCGGAGCCGGCCGCGCTGGAGGTCGGTGACATCGTGCTGGCCCGGGTGGCCGGCACGGTGTACCTGCACCTGGTCTCCGCCGTCGACCCGTCGCGCCGCCGGGTGCAGATCAGCAACAACCGCGGCCGGGTCAACGGCTGGACCGGCTACGACCGGGTCTACGGCCTCTGCACCGCGGTCGAGGGCCGGCCCCGCCCCGGGACGGCGGGCAAACTCAAGGCCGCGCCCGGGAGTTCGTGATCAGGGCGGTCAGCGCGGTCAGGCCCCGACCCGGGCGACCGTGACCAGCTCGGTGCTCTCCCCCGTCACCGGGCCCCGCGCCCAATCCCCGTACCGGGCCTCGACCGTGAAGCCGGCCTCGGCGAGCAGCGCGTCCAGCTCCGGCTCGGCCAGGAACCGCAGGCCGGTCCGGTCCACCCGCAGGACCTCGCCGGCGGCGGACGCGAGCGTGCCGGTGAAGGTGACCACCCCGTCCAGCACCGACTCGACCTCGTACCAGCTGCGCAGTTCCCGCCCCGCGGCATCGATGACCTCCGCCACCGCCGCCGGGTGCCACCCCTCCCAGGCCCGCGCCTGCGGGTGCCTGGTCTCGAACGCGAACCGCCCACCGGGCCGCAACGCCGCCCGGACGGCGCGCAGCGAGGCGCGCAGCTCCTCGTCGGTGACCAGGAACTGGAACGCGTGCCCGGTCATCACGGCCAGCTCGAACTCCCCGCGCAGCCCAAGCTCGTCGGCCCGCGCGGCCACCCACTCCACGTCCGCCCGGCGAGCGGCCCGCCGCAGCGGGGCCGGATCCGGGTCCACCCCCACCAACCGCCCCCGGTGCCCCCGCTCGCGCGCCAGGTGCAGCATCGCCCCGGTCCCGCACCCGACATCGAGCACGGACCCGGCCGCCATCACCAACTCGTGGTAGAACGCGTCACCGGCCCACTGGTCGGGGTCCCAGGGGTTCAACCGGTCGTAGAGCGCGGCACAGTCGTCGTCGGAGTACACCCGGCCAGTATCGGTTCGGCCACCCGGCCCTCCAACCGCTTTTCCCGGCAAGGCCCCTGCCGGGCTGTCCGGTCGTCCGGGGAGGGGTACAGCTGCGGGCGGGCATAGACGAACGTCATGGACCTGGCGGTCGCGAGCCGGGGAGGACCACAATCAACATGTGTGGGAAGCCCTTGATCCAGGAAGCGGTCTGTCTCCACCAGGAGGTTCCCCCCGCCCGCCGGTTGCCGTGCCTTCCATGAACTGTCGATCCAGGTGGGCGGCCGCTCACTCGACGGCACTCCCGGACGAGAGGCGACACGGTACCGTGGTGGGACCCAGCGCCGTCGACGAGTCCGACTTTGCAGGACGGGCCTGACAGCGCCTTCGCGAAACGGGACTCCGGGGGGACCGTGACCGAGTCGTTGGAAAGTGCGTGGACCGCCATCGTCGACGTCGCGAAGCACCTGGACGACCAAACGCGACGACCCTATGAGGTCGGTCTGACCGCCTTGGTCCACCTTGCGCGACCGGGATGGTTCGGCCAGTACTACCCGTTCACCGCCATGGGGAACCTGTGCTTCAGCGACGGGCCCCAGTGGTGGATGGGAACGGGCACAGTCCTTTCCATCCTCCTCGTGGTTCGCGACGAAGGCGGCTATGACGTGTGGCCGTACAACCCGTACCCGTCCATCCCGGCCAACGCCGAGCCGCAACTGTGTACCGACAGTGCCGCGGCGGCGCTCGTAGAAGCGCAACGGATTCTGCAAAAGCCCGATCCGCAACGGGAGCACGACCCTCGCTGGCCCCAGCGCCCGCTCGCCCGCTGAGGCGCTCCGGCGCAACAGCACCGCTACCCGCTCACCGCCGCCACCTTCCCCGCGTCGAACTCCACGTACTCGATCCGGGCCCCGCCCGGGTGGTCGACCGTCAGGTTGCGGCCGGTCGGGACGTCGTTGGGGCCGTCCGTGATCGTGCCGCCCTCGCGGGCCACCAGGGCGAGGACCTCGTCGAGGCTGTCGACCACGGCGGTGGCGTGCGTCTCGCGGTAGGGGGCCAGGGCCTCGGGCGTGCCCGCGATCAGCAGGAGGCCGCCGATACCGGCCAGCTCCAGGTCCCGGTAGGGGAAGCGCAGGCCGGGCTGCTCGCCGGTCAGGGCGGTGAAGGTCGGCAGCGCGGTGTCCAGGTCGTCGACGTAGACCCGGGCCAGCGTGCGGAGTACGGCCATGATCCCGATCCTCATTTCGATAATCCCGAATTGATGAAGGGATCCTATACTCGCCACCTGACCCGTCATCAACCCCCACCACCGGAGCGGTCACGTGCGCGCACTGCAACAGCCCCACACCGCCGACCTGGACCTCGCCACGGTGCTGCACGCACTCGGCGACCCGGTGCGACTGGAGCTGGTGCGGCTGATGGCCGAGCACGGCGAGGTGTCCTGCGCCCCGGACGGCCTGGACGTGCCCCGGTCGACGTTGTCCAACCACTGGCGCGCCCTGCGCGAGGCCGGCCTGACGGTCACCCGCATGGAGGGCAAGGCCCGCTTCATCGCCCTGCGCCGGGACGACCTGGACCGGCGGTTCCCCGGCCTGCTCGCGGCCGTCCTGCCGGACCCGCCCCTGGCGGGCTGAGCGCCGCCGGCCGTCGGCCAGGGCTCCACCTGGCCCTGACGAGGTGCGCCGCCCGCCGCGAGGAGGGACCTTGAAACCACGCAGCCCGCGTCGTCACCCGTCCCGGCCCCGGAGAGAACATGCGCCGCGCCCTCGCCCCCCTCGCACTCGCCGTGCTGGCGACGACCTCGGCCTGCAGCAGCGGCACCCACGTCACCACCACGCCCGCGACCACCGCGGCGGCGAGCGCACCGGAGTCCGCGAGCAGTGCCGCGTCCGGGCCCACCCCGAGCACCCCGAGCACCCCCGCCGCGCCCTCGACCGCCTCGGTCGGACAGGCGATCAACCTGACCGGGACGAAGCCCGGCGAGAGCGTCGACGTCACCGTGGTGCAGATCGTCGACCCGGCTCCGCCCAAGGACGCCTCGGCCGGCCCCACGCCCAGTCCCTCGCCGACTCCGGGGATGCGCGACGTCGCGGTCCAGTTCCAGCTGAAGAACACCGGCACCGCCACCTACAGCGACAGCCCTGGCAACGGGGCGAAGGTGATCGACACCCAGGGCCAGGAGTTCTCGCAGAGCTTCGGGGAGACCGGCGCCGGTCCGGGCTTCACGGGGACGACCACCATCACCCCTGGTGACGTCGCCCTGGGGTTCGTCACCTTCCAGCTGCCCAGCAGCTCCAAGGTCGCCAAGGTCCAGTTCGCCCTGGACAGCGGATTCGCCACCGACGTCGGTCAGTGGAACGCCTCCTGAGGAAGCCTCCGGGCCGTCCGCCCCACTCCCGCCCGAAGGGACACCGTGCACTCGCCCGACGAGCCGCCGTGCACTCGCCCGAAGCTACGCCGTGCACTCCCCGGAGGCGGGGCTACTCCGCCCCGCTCCCCCACCGGGCGGCCGCGTACGCGTCCGCGCAGGCGGCGCAGCGCCGGGTCACGGTGATGCTCTCGTCGCCCGGCAGCCGGGTCGCCCACTCGCTCATCGGCCGGACCTCCGCATCCGGTTCGAGCGGCTCGCCGCAGAGCGCGACCGGCCGGCCCGCGGGACAGATGTGCCAGAGGTGGACGGGGCCGCGTTGCGCACCGCCCGCCGCGGCGGGAGCGACCCGGTGCTCGGCGCGGAGTTCGTACTGACTGCTGGTCATGCCCCCACGCTCCGGCCGGACCGCGGCGGCCGCAACCGCAACGCGGGCGCCTCGCGGCCGCCG
>NZ_JBHYKG010000212.1:0-14852 GCF_042741245.1 Kitasatospora sp. NPDC058965 | reverse complement strand
GCCCAGGCGGCCCCGGGCGCCCCGGCGGGTGCCGCCGGCCGGCTGCGCAAGGCCCGGCTGCGGGTCACCCGGGCCGACCCGTGGTCGGTCATGAAGGTGAGCTTCCTGCTCTCGCTGGCCGTCGGGATCATCATGATCGTGGCCGCCGCGGTGCTGTGGACCACGCTGGACGCGCTCGGCGTCTTCGACTCCATCGGCAAGACGCTCAAGGACGTCACCGGCTCCGGCGCCGCCGGCACCGGCGGGGTCGACATCATGGACTACGTCGGCTTCGGCAAGGTGCTCACCTTCACCACGCTGATCGCCGTGGTCGACGTGGTGCTGCTGACCGCCCTCTCCACCCTGGCGGCGTTCATCTACAACGCGGCCGCGGGCTTCACCGGCGGGGTCGAGCTGACCCTGGCCGAGGAGGAGTGAGCGGTCCCCCGCACTGACGGGACATCAGGAAGTACCCACCAGTTCTCCGGAATCCGGCATCAGCGGGCCACCTCGGTTGTTCCATCGAGGTGGCCCGCTTCGTCATTCGAGTGACAGCCGGACCGGTCCCGGCGCGCCGCCGGGCCCGGGCGGCCCGGTTGCGGATTGGCTGGAGCGGCCTGGCACGGCTACCGGTTCGGATCCCACTGGCTGCGCGGAGGTTCCCATGGCTCAGATCGCATCCCGGCTCGTCGGCGCGTTGGAGGACCTGCTCGGCTCCAGGCTGCCGTTCCGGCTCCAGGCCTGGGACGGCAGTACCGCCGGGGCGCCGGACGCCCCGCTGCTGGTGCTGCGCAACCGCCGCGCGCTGCGCCGGCTGCTCTGGGCACCGGGCGAGCTCGGGCTGGCCCGGGCCTACGTCTCCGGCGACCTCGAACTCGGCCCCGGCGAGGACCTGTACCAGGTGCTGACCGAGGCCGCGCACTTCGCCGAGCGGGACGAGGTGCGCAGCCGGCAGCTGGGCGCGGGCGACCTGGTCTCCCCGGCCGGGCGCCGGGCGGTCTCCGCGCTGGCCCGGGCCGGCGCGCTCGGCCCCAACCCGGTGCTGCCGCCCGAGGAGGCCCGGCAGCAGGGCCGGCTGCACAGCCGCACCCGGGACCGGGCCGCGATCAGCCACCACTACGACGTGGGCAACGAGTTCTACCGCCTGGTGCTCGGCTCCTCGATGGTCTACTCGTGCGCCTACTGGACGCCGAGCAGCCGCAGCCTGGAGGCCGCCCAGGAGGCCAAGCTCGACCTGATCTGCCGCAAGCTCGGCCTGCGCCCCGGCATGCGCCTGCTGGACGTCGGCTGCGGCTGGGGCTCGCTGGTGCTGCACGCGGCCCGGAACTACGGGGTCACCGCGGTCGGCGTGAGCATCTCCGCCGAGCAGGTCGCGCTGGCCCGGCAGCGGGTCGAGCAGGCCGGTCTGGCGGACCGGGTGGAGATCCGGCTGCAGGACTACCGGGAGATCCCCGACGGCCCCTACGACGCCGTCTCCAGCGTCGGGATGGCCGAGCACGTCGGCTCCGAGCAGTACCGGGTCTACGCCGAGGGCCTGTACGGCCTGCTGGCCCCGGGCGGGCGGCTGCTCAACCACCAGATCGCCCGCCGGCCCGACCGGCCCGGCGAGCCGCACACCACCAGCCCCTTCATCTCCCGCTACGTCTTCCCGGACGGCGAGCTCTCGCCGGTCGGCAGCACGGTGGCCCGGCTGGAGGAGGCCGGCTTCGAGGTGCGGGACGTGGAGGCGCTGCGCGAGCACTACGCCCTGACGCTGCGGGAGTGGGTGGCCAACCTGGAGGCGAACTGGCCGCAGGCGGTCCGCCTGGTCGGCCGCGGCCGGGCCCGGGTCTGGCGGCTGTACATGGCCGCCTCGGCGCTGGCCTTCGAGGAGAACCGGATCGGGGTGAACCAGGTGCTGGCCGTCCGCCCCACCGCGAACGGCGCCAGCCTGCTGCCCGCGACCCGCGAGCAGTGGCTGCTGTCCCGCCGCGCGGACCGCCCCGGCGCCCCTGAGCTGCGGCTTGCGATCGGCGGCTCGGACGGCGCCGGGAGTATGGATTTGGGAGATCGGCCATCGGTCCGCTAATCTTTCAGTGCGGCAAGGGCCTATAGCTCAGACGGTTAGAGCGCTTCCCTGATAAGGAAGAGGCCACAGGTTCAAGTCCTGTTAGGCCCACCTGCGAGAGCGCCCCGGATGGTTCACCATCCGGGGCGCTTCTGTCTTCCGCCCCGGTCGGCGGGGTCGGCGGCCGCGCTGGGCCGGTCGGGTGGCGACCGGCCGGGTGGTCCGCGGGACAGGCGGCGGGCCGTCAAAGCGGTTCCCGCTGCGGCAGGTTGGGCCGACGTCGGCCGGTCTCGACGAGGACACGGGTGTGTATCATCGGCCGCAGGGCGGTTTCGCCGATCGACCGCCGGTTCATACGTGCACATCCGAGGGTTCGCAGCCCCGGCCGACTCGGTCCGGGACCCTTGCTGGCGAACTCCCCACTCCTGAGAAGGACGAGGTCCCGCGGTGAAGAAGCTCCTCCTGGTCGCCCTGGTCGCCCTCGGCGGCTTCTTTGTCTACCGTCAGGTCCAGGCCGACCGTGCCGAGCAGGACCTGTGGACCGAGGCGACCGACCCGATCCCGGCCGGCCGCTGACCACTCGGCCCGAAGCTGACGGGAGGTCCGTTCCGGGCCTCCCAGCGGTCCCCCGCCGCCGGTGCGCACACCGGCACGGCGGACCCGGTACGCTTGTTGTCCGACGGCGCCCGCCGCGCCGTCACGGGGCTTTAGCTCAGTTGGTAGAGCGCTGCCTTTGCAAGGCAGATGTCAGGAGTTCGAGTCTCCTAAGCTCCACGTGCGGAAAGACCCCGGACCGTCCAGGTCCGGGGTCTTCGTGCGTCCGGGGCCGGGCCGCTACTGCGGTTCGTCGTCCTCCTGGTCCGGGCCGGCGCCGTTCAGCGGGGTGGTGGAGCTGGCGCCGCCGGGGGCGGTGTCGCGGCTGACCGGGTGGACCCGGTCCGGCGGGGTCTGCACCTGGGGCGGCTCGACCAGCCAGTCCGGCTCGCTGTTCCGGCGCCACCAGGCCCAGACCAGCAGTCCGCTGCCGACCGCCAGGACACCGGCCAACGCGAGCGCGGTGGCCGCCCTGGAGCGGCGGCAGCGGCGGGCGTTGTGGGCGGCCAGCTTCTCGATCTCGGCCGCGCTGACGTTGCCGTGCAGTGCGGTGAGCGCGGCGGCGCCGCGGGTCTGGGCCTCCAGCGCGACCGGCACCACGGCGGCCCGGGCGTCCTCCAGCGCGCCGGTCAGCCGGGGGACGGCGACCTGGCGGGCCTGGTCGGCGGAGAGCTTGGCGGCCAGCGCCGCCTCCTGGGCCCGGTGCACGGCCTTCAGGGTGTTCTGCTGGGTCTTCGGCGGCAGTGCGGCGAAGGCCTGCTCGACGTGCGGGGCCAGGTGCTTCACGTAGCCGACCCGGGCCGAGTGGGCGGCGTGCGCGGTGCCCGCGCGGGCCTGGCCGGCCGCCGCCTCCAGCCGGGGGCCGAGCGCCTCCAGGGTCGGGCCGAGCCGCTGGAGCGCCTCGTCCGCGTAGTGCGCGGCGGTCTCCCTGGCGGTGACCGCGTAGGGCGCCAGCGTCTCCAGGGTCTTGCCGGCCGTGTCGCGTGCGGTGTCCAAGCGGGTCACAGAGATCCTCCTCCTGGGGGGCGTCCTTAGGCACATATCCACCTGGTTCGAGATCATGCATCCCGATTTGTCCGTTCGCATGGCAGGCTGGGCCGTCCGCGAGACGGCGGCCTGCTGTGCGGGGAGGGTCACCGGCAGTAGCCTGGACGGTCCCGGGGGGCCCGCTGGGCGTCCCCCGTCCCCGTCCGGAGGAGAAGAGGCGCGCGATGGCCCAGGACCAGCCGGGCGGCGGCGACCGCGCCACCCGCCCCAAGCCGCCCACCACGCCCTTCGGCGGCCGGTTGACCGGGGACGGGGCGCTGGTCACCAAGGCGCTGATCGCGGTCAACGTGGCGGTCTTCCTGGCCGCCACCTACCGCTACCCCTCGATGATCGGGGACTCGTCCCACGTGGGCAGCTGGGACATGTACAGCGAGGTGCTGCCGGACGGCAGCCGGGCGGGCGTGGCCGCCGGGCCGGACCAGTGGTACCGGCTGCTGAGCGGCATGTTCGTGCACGGCGGCTGGCTCCACCTGGGCTCCAACATGCTGGCCCTGTGGTGGCTCGGGCCGGTGCTGGAGCGGGCCCTGGGCCGGCTGCGCTACCTGGCGCTCTACCTGGTCAGCGGGTTGGCCGGGAACGCGCTGGTCTACCTGGTGTCCGGCGCCGGGGTGGACTCGCTGGGCGCCTCAGGGGCGATCTTCGGGGTGTTCGGGGCCACCGCGGTGCTCTACCGGGCGGCCCGGCAGCCGCTGGGGCCGGTGGTGGCGCTGATCGTCTTCAACCTGGTGATCACCTTCTCGGTGCCCGGGATCGACTGGCGGGCGCACGTCGGCGGCCTGGCGGCCGGCCTGTTCACCGGGATCGGCATGATGCACGCGCCCCGGGCCAACCGGACCCTGGTCCAGGCCGGCACGGTGGTGCTGATGCTGGCGGTGGTGGTGGCCGTGGTGCTGGTGGAGACGGCGCGGCTGACCGGCTGAGCGGGCGGGCTTCGTACGGTTGTCCACAGTCTGCGGCGGGTCGTGCACAGGCCGTCCGTCCGTGTTCGGTCTACGCGTGTCCATCTGCCCTGTCGTGCGGACGGAAGGGCTCTGGCGGGCGGGATGCCGAAAAGTTATCCACAGGGTGGGTGGACTTTTCCCCAGTGTGGATAACTGTGTGGACAAGCGGATGGTACGACGGACGGAGACGGGTGCCGGACAGCACGACGCACCGCCCCACCCGTGCTCCGGTGGGGCGGTGCGGTGGACCGGTCAGCGGCCGGCCGCTACTTCCACTGGGTGGAGACGCCGAAACCGGCGGCGATGAAGCCGAAGCCCACCAGGATGTTCCAGTTGCCCCAGTCCTGCACCGGCCAGCTGCCGCTGGTCACGTAGTAGGTGACGATCCACACCAGACCGATCAGGAACAGGGCCAGCATCACGGGTGCCACCCAGGTGCGACCCGAACTGATCTTGACCGCGGTCGCCGTGGCGGGCGGGGTGTAGTCGGACTTCTTGCGGAGTCGAGACTTCGGCACGAGGGGCTCTCCTGTCGATGCGCTGTGAGACCGCGCAGGGGGCAGCGGGCGGGCGGCTGTGGGGACCGGTCCTCCGTACGGGACGGACCTGGAAGGGTACTCCGCACATGCCACCGGCGTCCGTTAGCGTAGTGGCTCGCCGGGTCGGAAGGAGATAAGGGTACGGTGCCGAATTCCACGATTTCTGCGGCGGGCGACCCCGAACCGGCTTCCGCCCGCCGGCGGCCCACCCGAATTGTCGGACGTGCCCTGACCTGCGCCGTCTTCGCCCTGGCCGGAGTCCTCTTCTACGTCAGCGCGCACGCGGCCCGCGGCATCGACCTGCGCTCGGACAACTCGCTGCTGCGCCTGAGCGACGTGATACAGCAGCGCAGCGACCAGAACCGGCAGACCCAGGACGACCTCTCCGAGCTGCAGCAGAAGGTTGACCAGCTGGCCAAGCAGCAGGGCGGCACCCCCGCCGGCGGCGACCCGCTGGCCGCACTGCGCGACCAGGCCGGCCTGGGCCCGCTGCAGGGCCCGGGGCTGACCGTGACGTTGAACGACGCCCCGCCCGGTGCCACCGCCAAGATCCCCGGCGTGCCCGAGCCCGGTGTGAACGACCTGGTGATCCACCAGCAGGACATCCAGGCCGTGGTCAACGCGCTGTGGCGCGGCGGCGCGGCCGGCGTGCAGGTGATGGACCAGCGGCTGATCTCCACCAGCGCGGTCCGCTGCGTCGGCAACACCCTGCTGCTGCAGGGCCGGGTCTACTCGCCGCCCTACGTGATCCGGGCGGTCGGGCGCACCGCGGAGCTCAAGGCCGCGGTGGACGCCGACCCCTCGATCCGCAACTACCTGGAGTACGTCGCGGCCTACGGCCTGGGCTGGAAGGTCCAGGAGAGCGGCGAGCTGAGCCTGCCCGGCTACACCGGCACCACCGACCTGCACGCCGCCCAGGGCCAGTAGCGGATCCCGGTGCCCGGCCCGGGAGTGAGAAAAGGCCCGCAGCAACCGTCCCGGCCGGTGCGGCGGTCTACTCTGGTGCCGCAACGGCCGAACACCGAGGGAGCAGCATGTACAGCTGGATCTGGCGCCACCTGCCGGGGAACACCCTGGTGCGGGCCGTCATCTCGCTGCTGCTCGTGATCGGGGTGGTGTACCTGCTGTTCCAATACGTCTTCCCGTGGCTGGAACCGCTGCTCCCGTTCAGCGACGTCACTGTGGACAACGGCGGCGGCACCGGCTGAGCCCGCCACCGACCGACCGCCCCGCTCCTTCGTCCCCCGGGAGACAGCCCGCATGACCCCGTCCGCCACCGCCCCGCGGATCCTCGTCGTCGACAACTACGACAGCTTCGTCTTCAACCTCGTCCAGTACCTCTACCAGCTGGGCGCCACCTGCGAGGTGGTGCGCAACGACGAGCTGACGGTGGCGCGGGCCGCCCGGCGCTCGGGCGACCAGGGGTACGACGGGGTGCTGCTCTCCCCCGGCCCCGGCACCCCCGAGGAGGCCGGGGTCTGCGTGGAGATGGTCCGGCACTGCGCGGCCGCCGGCCTGCCGCTGTTCGGCGTCTGCCTGGGCCTGCAGTCCATCGCGGTGGCCTACGGCGCGGTGGTCGACCGGGCGCCCGAGCTGCTGCACGGCAAGACCTCGCCGGTCACCCACGAGGACGGCGGCGTCTTCGCCGGCCTGCCCTCGCCGCTGACCGCCACCCGCTACCACTCGCTCGCGGTCGACCCGGCCACCGTGCCGGCCGAACTGCACGTCACCGCCCGGACCGACAGCGGCGTGATCATGGGCCTGCGGCACCGCGAGCTGCCCGTCGAGGGCGTCCAGTTCCACCCCGAGTCGGTGCTCACCGAGGGCGGCCACCGGATGCTGGCCAACTGGCTGGCGGAGTGCGGCGACGCCGGGGCGGTGGCGCGTTCCGCCGGGCTCGCCCCGGTGATCGGCCGGGGTTGAGATGACCGCGGTCCGCCCGGAGGGGCGCCAGGACGACTGGTTCCGGCCGGAGGAGCCGGACGGCTGGGGGGTCTACGACCAGGGCGGCGCCGGCACGCCCGAGCAGCCGGCCGAGCAGGCCGACCCGTACCCGTGGCTGGCCGACCAGACCCTGCAGCTGCGCACGATCAGCGTGCCGGGCGGGCCGGACGCCGAGCCGCAGGCCGGCGGCCGGGCCGAGCGGCGCCGGGCCGCCCAGGGCGGCCGGATGGCCGTGCGCTCCGGCGGCGGCCGGCGCCGGGCCAACGGCCCGCGCCCGGCGGTGGCCCGGCCCAAGGAGTCGAAGCGGGTGGTCGCCGCCCGGCTGATCGGCGAGCTGTGCATCACGCTCGGCATGGTGATGCTGCTGTTCGTCTCGTACCAGCTGTGGTGGACCAACGTGCAGGCCGACGCCTCGGCCAACGGCACCCGCAACCAGCTGGAGCAGCAGTGGGCCGCCCCGGCGGCCCCGGGCGGCCCCACCCCGGTGCCGGCCGGCACCTTCGCGCCGGGCCAGGGCTTCGCCATCCTGCACGTGCCCAAGATCGGGATCACCTACCCGATCGCCGAGGGCACCGACAAGCAGAAGGTGCTGGACCACGGCCTGGTCGGCCACTACACCGGTACCGCGATGCCCTCCGACCCGACCGGCAACTTCGCGGTGGCCGCCCACCGCACCACGCACGGCCAGCCCTTCCGCAAGCTCGCCGAGCTGGGCCCCGGCGACAAGATCGTGGTGGAGACCGCGACCACCTACTACACCTACGAGGTGGCCGGCGGCATCCCGGAGACCCCGCCGACCAACGTGACGGTGCTCCAGGCCGTCCCGAAGGGCTCGCCGTTCACCCAGCCGGGCCGCTACATCACCATGACCACCTGTACGCCGGAGTTCAGTGCCCGCGGTCGGTTGATCGTCTTTGGCAAACTGGTCGACGAACGACCGAGGAGCCAGGGGCAGCCGCCCGCGCTGACCGGCTCCTGAGCCTTCGTCAGGGCGGAGCCCGGTGTGAGCAGAGCAGTGTCCGGCCGTCGCCACCGCCCCCCGTGGGCGGTGGCGCTCGGCTTTCTGGGGGAGTCGCTGGTCACCGCCGGGGTGCTGGTGGGCCTGTTCACGGCCTACTCGCTCTGGTGGACCGACGTGCTGGCCGATCGCCGGTCCGGCCACCAGGCCGCGCAGCTGCGGCACACCTGGACCGGTCCCGACAGCGGCGAGGCCGCCCCCGCCTACCTGGGCGCCGACGGACTGGGCTTCCTGCACGTGCCGGCGATGGGCCGCGACTACCAGGTGCTGATCAAGCTCGGCACCACCCCGGACGTGCTCAACCAGGGCGTGGCCGGGGTCTACCGGGAGCCGTACGCCAGCGCGATGCCCTGGGACCCGGTGGGCAACTTCGCGCTGGCCGCGCACCGGGACGGCCACGGCGCCAAGTTCCACGACCTGGACGCGGTCGCCAAGGGCGACGCGGTGGTGGTGGAGACCCGGGACCGCTGGTACGTCTACCGGGTGGACGCCACCCTGCCGCAGACCACCAAGGAGGACGTGGGCGTGGTCGCCCCGGTCCCGGCCGAGGCCGGCTACACCGCGCCCGGCCGGTACATCACGCTGACCACCTGCACCCCGGTGCTGACCTCCCGGTACCGGATGGCGGTCTGGGGCTCGCTGGTCCGGGTCGACCCGGTGGACGCACGACGGACCCCGCCGCCCGAGCTGCGCGCCGGGTGACGGGGTCCGTGGTCGTACGGGTGGGTGCTACCTAGGGTGTCTGACCACCGATGGGGGGGAAGCCGATGGTCCCGCCGGCCCCTTTGGTGTCGCCGGGCTTGGTGGTGATCTGGATGTTGGTGTTCGGGTCGACCAGCTGGTTGGGACCGGGGTTGGTGGTGACCACCACGGCCTTGTCGTCGCTGGGGCCGTTGAACGTCCAGGCGGTGAAGCCGGCCGCCTTGAGGGCCGCCGTGGCGTCCTTGACCGTCCGGTTGCTCACGTCCGGGATCTGGGCCTTGGTCGGGGCGGCGTAGACGGTCAGGGTGATCTTGCTGCCCTTGGGCTGCTTCGAGTTGGCCGGCGGGTTCTGGCTGGCCACGGTGCCGGCCGGCTTGGTCGGGTCGGTGGTGGGCGTCGTCTTGGACGAGTCCACGGTGAACCCGGCGTCGGTCAGCGTGGAGGTGGCCACGTCCACGGTCTGGCCGACCACGTTCGGCACGCCGGACTTGTTCGGGCCCTGCGAGATGGTCAGGGTGACGGTGGTGCCCGGGTCGGCCTTGGTGCCGGCCGGCGGGTTCTGCGAGATCACCGAGTCCTGCGGCACCGTGTCGTCGCTGGCGTACTGCGGGGCGCCGACCTGGAAACCGGCGTCGGTCAGCGCCTTGGTCGCGGCGGCGCTGGGCTGGCCGGTGACCCCGGGCACCGGGCTCTGGCCCGGGCCGCTGGACAGCTGCACGGTGATGGTGCCGTTGTCGGCCATCTTGGTGCCGGCCGCCGGGTTCTGCTGGCAGACCAGGTCCTTGGCCACCGTGCCGCAGGGGATCGCCTGGCCCTTGGCCACGGTCAGCTTGCCGCCGGTGTTGTGCGCGGTCGCGGTGGCGTCGTCGAAGCTGCGCCCGGTCAGCGTGGGCGCGGCGATCTGGCTGGCGCCGCTGCCGCCCTTGAACATCGCCGAGGCGACGAAGAAGGAGCCGACCAGCACCAGTACGGCCGCCACCGCCAGGATGATCCAGGAGGTGTTGCTCTTCTTCGGCTGGTCGTCGCGCCGGCGCGAGGAGCGCGGCCCGTCGTCGTAGCCGTCGTTGCCGCCGGACTGGGTGTCGTCGTAGCCGTTGGCCGGGTAGCCGTTCTGCCCGTACTGCTGGCCCACCTGCGGCAGCATCGCGGTCGGCGCGGCGCCGGCCTGCGGCAGCAGGTTGGTCTGGCCGTACGGGTCGTGCTGGGCCGGGTAGCCGTTCTGGTCGTACCCGTAGCCGCCCATGCCGTAGGCGGCCGCCTGCTGGGCGGCGGCCACCGGTAGGCCGTCGAGGAAGCGCTCGATGTCGTCGCGCATCTCGTCGGCGCTCTGGTACCGGTAGTCGCGCTCCTTGGCCAGCGCCTTCAGCACGATCGCGTCGACCTCGGGGCGCACCTCGGGGTCGTAGCTGGACGGCGGCGCGGCCTCCTCGCGCACGTGCTGGTAGGCCACCGCGACCGGGGAGTCGCCGACGAACGGCGGGCGCAGCGTGAGCAGCTCGTACAGCAGGCAGCCGGTGGAGTACAGGTCGGAGCGGGCGTCCACGGTCTCGCCCTTGGCCTGCTCGGGCGAGAGGTACTGGGCGGTGCCGATCACGGCCGAGGTCTGGGTCATCGTCATGCCGGCGTCGCCCATGGCGCGCGCGATGCCGAAGTCCATCACCTTGACGTTGCCCTGCCGGGTCAGCATCACGTTGGCGGGCTTGATGTCGCGGTGCACGATGCCGGCCCGGTGCGAGTACTCCAGCGCCTGCAGGATGCCGATGGTCATCTCCAGCGCGCGCTCCGGCAGCAGCCGGCGCCCGGAGTGCAGCAGTTCGCGCAGGGTCGAGCCCTCGACGTACTCCATCACGATGTAAGGGATGGAGATGCCGTCGATGTAGTCCTCGCCGGTGTCGTACACGGCGACGATCGCGGGGTGGTTCAGCGAGGCGGCGGACTGCGCCTCGCGCCGGAAGCGGGCCTGGAACGACGGGTCACGGGCCATGTCGGTCCGGAGCGTCTTCACTGCGACGGAACGGCCGAGCCGGGTGTCATGGGCGAGGTAGACCTCGGCCATGCCGCCGCGTCCGAGGACGCCGCCGAGCTCGTACCTGCCGCCGAGGCGACGAGGCTCTTCCATAGTTCCGACCCTCTCCCTCACCGAGCGGTGAGGATGTGACGTAGGTGTCCCCGCACGTTCCTGTAGTGACGCTTCCCACGCCACAGGTGGTTCTGTGAGACCGGTCTCGCCCGCCCTGGAGCGGGTGGGACCGAGCCGCGGGTACACCCGCCGCTTGCGGATACGCTACCGGTCGCCGCCAGCACAACTCGACACGCCCGGCAGCTGAGACCAGACCGGTATCCGCCGACCGGTATCCACCAGCAGCCAGTATCCGCTAGTGACCGATCGCGGCCTGCATGATCAGCTTGGCGATCGGAGCCGCGATGGAACCGCCGCTGATCTCGTCGCTCTTGGCCGAGCCGTCCTCGACCACCACCGCCACCGCGACCGGGACGTCCTGGGCGACCTTGGCGTAGCTGACGAACCAGGCGAACGGCAGGCCCTTGTTGTCGGTGCCGTGCTGCGCGGTGCCGGTCTTGCCGCCGACCTCGACGCCGTCGATCCGGGCGTTGCGGCCGGTGCCGTTCTGCACCACGTCGACCATCATCTGCTGCAGCTTCTGCGCGGTGGCCGGGCTGACCGCCTGGGAGAGCTGGCTCTCGGTGTGCTTGGAGATCACCGTGCCGCCGGCCGAGCGCTCCTCGTCCACCAGGTAGGGCTGCATCAGCTTGCCGTTGTCGGCGATCGCGGCCGCGACCATGGCCATCTGCAGCGGGGTCGCGGCGGTGTTGTGCTGGCCGATCGCGTCCATCGCGGTGCCGTCGGGCGTGGAGTCGGTGGGGAAGACGCTCTTGGCCGAGCGGATCGGGGTGTCGACCGTGGCGTTGAAACCGAACTTCTCGGCCTGGGCCTGGAGCTTCTCCTTGCCCAGGTCGGCGCCGAGCTTGCCGTAGACGGTGTTGCAGGAGATGGTCAGCGCGTACTTCAGGGTGGCCTGGCCGCAGGCCTCGCTCGGGCTGTCGTTCTGCAGCACGGTGGTGGTGCCCGGCAGGACGTACTGGTCCGGGGTGTCGGTCTGGTCGTCCGGGCTCTGGTACTTGCCGGTCTCGAAGGCCGTCGCGGCGGTGACCAGCTTGAAGGTGGAGCCCGGCGGATAGGTCTGGCGCAGCGCCCGGTCCAGCATCGGCTGGTTCTGGTCCGCGTTGAGCGAGGTCCAGGCGTTCTGGTCGGCGGTGGTGAAGCCGGTGATGCTGTTCGGGTCGTACGACGGGGTGCTGACCAGGCCCAGGATCGCCCCGGTGCGCGGGTCGATGGCGACCGCGGCGCCCTTCTTGCCGTTCAGCGCGTCGTAGGCGGCCTTCTGCACCTTGGGGTCGATCGTGGTGAGCACGTCCCCGCCCTGGCGCGGCTTGCCGGTCAGCGAGTCCATCGTGTTGCGGAAGAAGAGCCGGTCGTCGGTGCCGGTCAGGATCCCGTTCTCCAGGTTCTCCAGACCGGTCGAGCCGTAGGCCTGCGAGGTGAACCCGGTCACCGCGGCGTACATCGCGCCGTCGGTGTAGGCGCGCTTGTACTTGTACTGGTAGCCGTTGGTGGCGTCGGAGCGGGTGATCGGCTGGCCGCCGGCGAGGATGTTGCCGCGCGGGTAGGAGTACTGGTCGAAGAGCTGGCGCTTGTTGTTCGGGTTCTTGGCCAGGCTGTCGGCCGAGACCACCTGCACCCAGTTGGCGCGCAGCAGCAGCGCGAGCACCAGCACCAGGCAGAAGACGGAGACCCGTCGGATGGGCTTGTTCACGAAGACGGGTCCCCTCCTGCGGTGCTGTGGGCGACAGCCATTCAACCGCACTGTCCTCCACGCCCACGCCGCCCGGGTCGGTTCCGTCAGGACCGACCCGGTGTGCGGCGTCCGGTCAGGAGGCCGGCGGGCAGTTGGCGGCCAGCCGCTGCTCGTCCGCGCTCAGCTGCGGCGGGGCCGGCTCGGGCGCCGGGGACGGGGAGGCGGACGGGCTCGCCGAGGGGCTCGGGCTCGGGCTGGGCACCGCGGGGGAGGCGCCGACCTTCGGGGCGGTCCGGTACGCGGCGCTGGTGGCCGTGCCGGCGGTGCCGGGCAGGGCGGTGCCGGTGGGCTGGCCGACCTTGGCGCAGACCGCGGCCTGCGCGGCGAAGTCCTTGACCCGCTGGTCGGCGTCGCCCAGGCTGCCGACCTTGATGGTGCCCTTCAGCTGCTGCTGCTGGTCCAGCGAGAGCAGCCGGGTCTGCACGTCGGTCTGCTGCTTCACCGAGGACAGGTCCACCCCGGCCACGTTCTTGTTGATCCCCTGGTACACCGTCACCCGGCCGTCGCTGGCGGCCAGGTAGTACTGGCCCTGGGTCCAGGACCAGCCCGCGTAGGCGGCGCCGCCGATCAGGCCGAGGGCGACCACGCCGATCGCCGAGCGGCGGAACCAGCGGCGCTTGCGCGGCCGCTCCGGCGGCTGCGGCTCCTCCGGAGCGCCCTGCTCGGGTTCGGCCGCCGGGGCCCCGTAGCCGGGCGCCTGGCCGTACTCCTCGCCGTAGCCCTCCTGCGGGTAGCCCTGGGCCGGGCCGAAGCCGGGGCCGGTCGCGCCGCCCGGCTCGTAGCCGGCCGCCGGACCGAAGGCGCCCGGCTGCTGGGCCTGCGGCGCGGGGCGGCCCAGGCCGGCGGCGCGCCCGGCCGGGGTGTCGATGATCTGGTTGTCCACGGCGGTGCCGTGCGGACCCTCGGCCACCGCGCCGACCACCACCGGGGCGGTGGCGAACTGGCCGCTGAAGGTGTCGCTCGGACCGACCTCGAGCACGTCGGCCACGACGCAGGTGATGTTGTCCGGGCCGCCGCCGCGCAGCGCCAGCTGGATCAGCTCCTGGATGGTCGACTCGGGGGCGTAGTGGCTCCCGAGCGTCTCCTCCAGCGTCTGGTGGCTGACCGGACCGGACAGGCCGTCGGAGCAGATCAGGTAGCGGTCGCCGGGGCGCACCTCGCGGATCGACAGGTCCGGCTCGACCTGGCCGCGCCCGTCCAGCGCGCGCATCAGCAGGGAGCGCTGCGGGTGGGTCTCGGCCTCCTCGGGCGTGATCCGGCCCTCGTCCACCAGCCGCTGCACCCAGGTGTGGTCCTGGGTGATCTGGGTCAGCGCCCCGTCGCGCAGCAGGTAGGCCCGCGAGTCGCCGACGTGCACCAGGCCCATCCGCTCGCCGGTCCACAGCAGGGCGGTGAGGGTGCAGCCCATGCCCTCCAGGTGCGGGTCGCGCTCGACCATCTGGCGCAGGCGCTCGTTGGCGTTCTGCACCGCGTCGTTGAGCAGGGTCAGCAGGTCGGCCTGGGGGTCGGCGTCCTCGAGCGAGATGATCGAGCTGAGGGCCTCGGAGGAGGCGACCTCACCGGCCGCCGCCCCGCCCATGCCGTCGGCCACGGCGAGCAGGTGGGGACCGGCGTACCCGGAGTCCTCGTTCCCCTCCCGGATCAGTCCCTTGTGGGACCCGGCGGCGAATCGCAGCACGAGGCTCATACGGTGCGTGCCCCCCTCAGGGCCTGTCGCCCGGAACCGGCAGCGTGCGTGCTGCCCTCCCGGCTGCTCATGGACGGGGTGCTGTCCCTCATGCGCCACTACTTCCGCAGTTCGATGACGGTCCTGCCGATACGGATCGGCACTCCGACCTGCAGCGGCGTCGGCTGTGTCAGCCGCTGACGCTCCAGATAGGTGCCGTTGGTGGAGCCTAGATCCTCCACGGTCCACTGCCCAGTCTGATCGGGGTAGATCCTGGCATGACGCGAGGAGGCGTAGTCGTCATCGAGCACGATGGTGGAGTCGTGGGCCCGGCCCAGCGTGATCACCTGGCCCTGCAGCGCCACCGTGGTGCCGGCCAGCGCGCCCTCGACCACCACCAGCTGGGAGGGGCCGGACCTGCGGCGGCCGCCGGGGGCGGCGGCCTCCCGGGCGCCCGGCTGCGGCCGGGGCGGCGCCGGAGCGGCCGCGGCGGCCGCCGC
>NZ_JBHYKG010000211.1:0-14927 GCF_042741245.1 Kitasatospora sp. NPDC058965 | reverse complement strand
CAGCACGGGTGGGCGTGCTGCGGGGCGGCGGTGCTCGTTACGCCCCCAGCGTCGCCACGAGCGGCAGCGGAGCGGGGCGCCAGGCGATCTCGCTCATGGTGTTGTCGGTCGAGCCCGGTTCGGCTCCGTGGACGGTGAGTTCGAAGTCGCGGTGTGCCTTGGCCTCCAGCGCCAGGGGGAGCCGGACGCGCCCGTCCGCGACCATCCGCCGCACCGCGGTCCGGCTGAGCCCGAGGCCGCGCATGAGGATCAGCTCCACCCGGACCGGCGCGGGCAGGTCGAACCCGACCTGCACCGTGAGCGGGCCCGACGCATCGCCGGTCGGAACCGGTCCGGGGGCCTCCAGCACCCAGGTGCCGGCCCAGTCCAGCCGGTACCCGTTCCTGCGCGCGAGCGACGCACTCATCATCAGCTCGCGCACCACGGCCGGGTCGTTGTTCTCGAACGCCACCAGCCGCGCCGGGTCGAGCGAGGAGACGTGCACCCGCTCGTGCACCGGCACCTTCGAGGTGCGGTCGCACCCGGTGCAGCTCAGCAGCAGCCACACGTCGAGCAGCTTGTGGTTGGCGTTGACCCGGATCTTCCCCGAGGCCCGGTGCCGCGTGCTGTCACAGTCGGGGCACGGGCGCACGACGGTGGGCAGGGCGGACTGACGCACGGCCCAGCGGGCCTTGCGGTTGGTTTGCATGAGGTTTTTGCTTTCAGGACTGAGCAGGAGCACGCGCGGCAAGGGCCGCGGCTCCCGGTATCTGACGGGTGCACACGAGGGCGCGAGTCGTCGCCACTGCGCCGGAGTCGTCAGGCACAGAGGTCGGTCGCGCGACAGGTTCGCTGGGTTGCGTGGCAGCCGTTACAGGTACATGCGGGCGATCATGGTGGAGGGGCGGATCGCGGGCAACTCATTTTCGGGGGAGGGAGAGTGGATCTTCGCACTCCTCAGCGACGGGCACCCTCGGGCCAGAGGACGCGCACCGGTGTCCCGGTGCGCTCGGCATGGGCGACCACGTCGGCAGTGCCGCCGTAGCCGCGCGCGGGCTGCCCGTCCCAGACTGCGAGCAGTTCGTCCGCCAGGTCGACCAGGACCTCGCTGCCCGCCATGTGGGCGGTGGAATCGGGGACCGACAGCCCGGTCTCGTGCACCCGGGCTGCTCGGCCCAGCAGGCGGTCGTACACCGGGTGGTGCCAGTCGGGGAGGCTGTCGCGGTAGCCGGCGGCCGGAAGCACGACCTCGAGGTGGCCGCCGCGCGCGAGGACCGCTTCGGCGAACCAGACGTCGGGCCCGTCGGCAATGCAGGAGACGGCGACCAGGACGGTCGGGTCGTATCCGGCGACGGCCTCGTCGAGGAGGCGGCGTACCTGCTGCTCGACCTGTTGGGAAAGCCCTCGGTGTCCGGTGATGCCGATGTGCATGGTGCGTTCCTCTCTACAGGTAGACGCCGTGCAGGCGTTCATCGAAGTCGCGGACCACTTTCGGAGGCGATGCGCTGGTGACCGCGCGGCGGAGCGTACGGGCGCGCTCCACGATCCGGCCCGACCGGTACGTGAGCCCCGTATCGACCGCCTGGGCCGCAAGGGCGAACGCCGCCTCCACCGAACCGGCAGCGAGGTGCCCGGTGGCGATGTCGAGGACGAGCAGAGCGCGTTGCTTGGCGTGACCGGTGGCCAGAGCGGCGACGTCCGCCGCGACCACCCACTCGGACAGGCCGAGCCGGGCACCGCAGGCCATGCGGCAGGCCGCCACCTTCGACTCGTCGAAGGCGAACACCCACGGCCACGGCGGGGGCTCCGCCAAGGGCAGGCGCTCGGCGACGGCACGGCTCCGGACCAAGGCCCTGTCGGCAGAGCGGTGGTCTCCGGCCGCCGCGTACGAGAGGGCCTCCACCGAGGAGAGCCAGGCATCGGATATCGCTGGGCCGTGCGCACCGACGGCGCTCCGGGCAGCCCGCGTCAGGTTGAGGGCCTGTACGCCGTTACCGGCATGAGCCTCGAACTGGGCCAGGCTGCCGATCTGGTACGCGACCAGCAGCGGATCGTCAGCGATGCGTGCGGCTTTGATCGAAGTCCCGTACCACGTCCGGGTGGATCCGTGGTCCCCCATGTCCCACGCGAGCCAGGCTGCCAGGCTTGCGGCCTCGCTGCCGACCGCCGCCAGTGAGGCGCGCTGACTGCTCGGAGCCCGCTGGCTGATCGCTCGGACGAGCTGCATGTGCGCGTGTACGGGGTCGCTCAGGTCGCGTGACGGCGTCGAGCCGTCCAACCGTCGGTAGGCCGTGGTGTTGAGGCGCAGCGCTGCGGTCTGCGAATCGTCGGGGCGCCCGGGCAGAGCTGCCAGCAAGGGGGTGGCCGCAGCCGCTGCCACGTTGCTCAGGAAATCGCGTCGGTCCGCGTTCACTGCCGGAGCACATCGAGCCGCGGGCCTGGACTCCGAGAGCCCGACCAGTGCCGGGGAGATGCTCAGGTGGGCTGCAGCTGCGGCCAGGACATCAGTGGCGTAGGAGGCGCGACCGCGCTTCTCCAAACGGGAGACCGCGGACTGGGACAGGCCGCATGCCCCGCCCAACTGCTTCTGTGTCATCCGGGATGCCCGGCGGGCCAGTTCGATGACCCGCCCGTAGTCGCCGACCCGCGCTGCATCATTGGCAGCTGCTCGCCAGTTCACGCCTCACCTCCGCGGTCCTCACGCTACGGGGATCCTGCTGCAGCCGGCCGTACCCGTATGCGTCGGCTGCATACACGGATGCGCATGCCGCATCCGCGATGGTCCCACATCTGTCACGAGTCCTTGACTGAGCGTCAGTGCTCAGGGGTTCCACAGCAATGTCACGAGCAGAGGGAGACGGTGACCACGTCATGGATGTGCGGCTCGAGTCGGAAGAGCAGCGGATGGTGCGTGAAGTACGTGAGCAGGCTGAGCGAGCTGTGCAGCGGATGGAGCACGCTCTCACGGTGGCCGGACTGCCGGTGCTCCCGTCACTCAGCGCTGGTCGGATCACGATCTTCCCGGAGGGAGTCCACATCCACCTCGGTGGGTGCAATCCCCGCGTGCTGGTCCGGATCGCCGACTGGATCGAGAGCCACGCCCGCTGTGTCGGCCGGATCACCCAGGGCGAGACCGTGCCCGCTTCGGTGGTTCAACTGCCCGTTCTGCAAGTCAGTGTGAGGGACCATGGTGAATGAGAGCCGAATGACCCTGCGCGTGTACCGCCTCGCTCCGGACGGCACCCGCACCGAACTCGCCAGCGCGGAGGTGGCCGCCTTCGAGCCCGACGGGTCCCGGTTCCTGCCGGAGCAGCGGTGTCGGTGTCGGCGCTGCACCGCCGACGGCAGCGTGGTCGCCACGGCGGAGGAGGTGGCGTGACCGAGCTGCCCGCTCCGCAGGCCGTTCCCGGCTGCCCGTGCTGTGCCGAGTTCTCCGACCGGCTGGCGGCCACCGCGCCGCAGACCTCCGCCTGGAGCGACGTCCGGGTGCTCCGGCGCCGGCACCACGCCGCTGACCACAGCTCGGCCACGACGACCGGTGGGCCGACCTAGTCCGGGCGCAAGCGGCCGTCATCCCCGGGAGCGCGGTCGCGGTCCCGGGGTCGCCGTCCGTGCGCCGGCGGCGGCCGAGGCCGAGGCGAGGACCAGGAAACTGCTGACCGCGTAGAAGAGGACCGGGAAGGCGGTGAGGATGCGGTCCTGGCTCTTCAGGGCCGCGTAGTACTGGGGCTCGGTGAGGTCCACCCGGGCCTCGTGCGGGGGTTGGGCCTCCTGGTCCCAGTAGGTGTAGTAGTAGCCCGAGGCGTCCGCCTGCGCGTCCTGGGCCCCGCCGGCGGTGGCCAGGCCGAGCACGGCCAGCCCGAGGACGAGGGCGTAGCCGAGCTTCAGGACGGGCGGGAGCAGCAGGACGTACCTGACGAGTCGGAGGGCGTTCTCCCGGCCCATCAGGCGGGCCGCGCCGACGCCCCGGAACATCGCGGCGATGAAGACGGGGAACACCATGGCGAACAACCCGATGAGGAACCACTTCGGCACCACGTACGCGCCGGGCAGCCAGGTCGAGGCCATGCACAGCAGACCGGTCCCACCGAGCGTCAGCGCCACCCCGAAGTGGACCTTGTAGACGCCTCGCAGTTCCCCCATGACCCCGCCCCTCCCGCGATCCCCCTGGTCGCTGCACGATAGCGCGCGGCGTCCTCACTTCCGCGAGGTACCTGGGACATCACGCCGACCGCTCAAAGTCGACCCCACCGACTTCTCGTGCCGAGGGCTCAGAGCGTCACTCCTGCTGCCAGAGTTCGATCCGGTTGCCCTCCGGGTCGGTGACCCAGCCGAAGCGGCCCACGCCCGGCATGTCCTGGGTTCCCTCCGCCACCTCGGCGCCTGCTGCGCGGAGTTGGGTGAGCATGGCGTCGAGGTCGCGGACGCGGAAGTTGAGCATGGTCTGCTGGGTCCGGGCGGTGCCGAAGTAGTCGGTGTCCGCTTCGAAGGTGGCGAAGACCGTGGGGCCCGGGGCCTGGGTCCACAGGCCGTGGGCGTCGGTGTCCAGGCCCAGGTGGTCGCGGTACCAGGTGGTCAGGGCTGCCGGGTCGGTGGCGCGCAGGAAGTAGCCGCCGATGCCGAGTACGCGTTCCATGGGGCCATCCTGCCAGCCGGGTGGGCGGGCAGGACAGCGGCTCACGGGGGCGGGCTACGCCTGGTCGTAGGGGAACCGGGCCAGCGGGGGCTGCTGGGCGAAGAAGGTGCCGGCGCGCTGCACGGCCTGCTCGTCGGCGAGGACCTGGCCGGGCCGGGAGCCGTTGCCGAGCAGGACGCCGCCGAACCGCATGCCCATGTAGGCGGCGGTGTGGTTGAGGGTCAGCGAGAGCGGCTCGGCGACCTCCTCCTCGCGGTGGGCCAGGGTGGTGACGCCCCACAGGGTGCGGCCGGCCAGCCGGGCCTTGAAGGTCGGGTCGGGAGTGCGCAGCCACTTGGACCAGTAGTCCAGGTAGCGCTTGGCGTACGAGGAGAGCGAGTACCAGTACAGCGGCGAGACGATCACGATGTCGGTGGCTGCGACGGTCGCCTGCCGCAGCAGCTCCTCGTTGGACTGCTCCGGCCAGGGGGTGTCGGCGTGCCGCGCGTCCACGTAGTCGGGCAGCGGCAGCTGCGCGAGGTCCAGCCAGCGCTGCTCGACGTCGGCGGGCAGGTGCTGCGCCGCCGTGCGCGCGAGCAGTTCGGTGTTGCCGTCCGAGCGGGCGCTGGCGAGGAGGAAGAGGAACGAACGGCTCACGAGGGACTCCTGGCACGGGTGATCGATTTCGTCCTGGCCAACCCGCCCCGTGCCCGGGCCTATTCCCGCCGCTCGTACAGGGTGGCCCCGACCGACAGCGCCGCCACCGCGATCCCCAGGGCGGCGAACAGGCGGGCGCCGGGGGAGGACTGGGCGGGGGCCAGCGCGGCCAGCAGGACGAGCAGCGACGCCGCGCAGGCGGCCGCCGTCGGCCCGGGGCCGAGCGGCACGCGGGCGTGGCTGCGGGCGTCCACCAGCAGCAGGTAGCCGAGCAGCAGCACGGTGAGCGCCACCGCCAGCAGCACGCCCGGCTGCAGCAGCGCGGCCAGCGCCACCGCCACCACCGCGAGCACCGTGTTCCGGTGCCGGGCCAGCTGCAGGTGCACCCGGGAGGTGGCGGCGGCGGGCCGCCCCGGCACGGGGGGCGCCGCCCACCAGGCGAAGCCCGCCGCCAGCGCCGGTACGACCAGGTCGACCGGCCGCGGGTCGGCCCGCGCCATCGGGTCGCAGGCGGCCACCACGAGGGCCACCCCGACCAGGCGGGTGGGCAGTTCACGTACGAGGCTCATCGTCGTCCCCCATGGATCCGCCCGCGGGTCAGCGGCGCGAGCGCCAGGTCCAGGCTCTGCCCAGGCGTGTGCGCGACCACCGGGACGCCCCGGTTGCGCAGCGCGAACCGGATCGCCTCGCGGTCCTCGCGCCACAACCGCAGGGCCAGCACCGCGGCCTGGTCCTGCGGGTCCACCTCCGGCTCCCCGGTGGGCAGTTCCACCACCACCAGCGGGTTGCCCCGGTCCGCCAGGTCGGCCAGCACGTCCAGCACCCGCTGGTCGGCCAGCGGCGTGAAGCAGTACACCAGCGCGCCGGCCGGCAGGGCGGGCGGCGGCAGCCGGTGGAGCTCCGGGGTGCGGTAGCCGAGGTCCTTGCGGACCTCCAGCACCGTCCGCACGATCCGGTAGAAGTGCTGCTCCCCGGTCCCGGCGCGCAGCCAGCGGGTCGTGCCGCCGATCGAGACCACGCCGATCCGGTCGTGCCGGCGCAGGTAGGCGCGGGTCAGCCCGGCGGCCGCCCGCAGCGTCTCGTCCAGTGAGGAGGTGCCGGTCGCCGGGTCGCGGAAGTCGCCGAGGGCGTCCAGCAGCATGACCGTGTCCACCGCCCGCTCCGCGCCGAACTCGCTGAGCTGGACGGCGCCGCGCCGGGTGGTGGAGGGCCAGTGGATCCGGCGCTGCCGCTCGCCCCAGACGTGCGGGCGCACCCCGATCACCTCCACGCCCTCGCCCAGCTGCCGGGTGGCGTTCTCGCCGAGCCGGGCCGGCAGCTCGACCGGAACCGGCGTCAGCCGGGCCTGCGCGGGCACCGGGAAGACCTCCAGCTCGCCCAGCTCGACCCGTACGGTGCGCCGGGCCAGCCCGCCGCGGTCGTAGACGTCCAGGTCCAGGGTGCCGAGGGTCCAGCGGCCCCAGCGCACCGCGGTGAACTCCAGCTCCACCCGGTCGGCGCCGATCCGCTCACCGGTCAGCGCCACCCCGGGCCCGAGGGTCAGCTCCGGGTCGAGCACCCCCGCGATCCCGTCGTGGGTCAGGTCGACAACGACCGTGACCACCTCGTCCTCGAAGCAGCGCCGGGCCGAGACCGTGAGCCCGGTCTCCAGCCGGGTCGGCCGGCTGCGGCCCGGGGCGGCCAGCGCCACCAGTACCGCGGGCCCGGCCGCCAGGGCGAGCAGCCAGGCGTGCCCGGTGAGCAGCGCGAGCACGGTGGCGACCGTGGCCACGGTGAGCAGGCGCAGCGTGCGCTCCCCGGCCCGCCAGCCGGACGGCGGCGCACCGGGTGTGGTGCCCAGCACCACGGAAGCCTTCACCCCGGACATCAGACGCCGGCCGCCACGGGCACGGTGCGCGGCGTCGGCACCTCGGCCAGCAGTCGCGCCACCACGTCGTCCGCCTCGACCTGACGCACCCACAGCTCCGGCTTGAGGGTGATCCGGTGCGCGAGCGCGGGCACCGCCACCGCCTTCACGTCCTCCGGCGTCAGGTAGTCCCGCCCGTCCAGCATCGCCCTGGCCCGCCCGAGCTGGACCAGCGCCAGCCCGCCGCGCGGCGAGGCGCCGACCTGGATCTGGCCGTCCGCCCGGGTCGCCGAGACCAGCGCCATCACGTACCCGACCAGGTCGTCGGCGACCTCGACCCGCTCCACCGCGGCCCGCATCGCCAGCACCTGCTCGGGCCGGCACAGCGCGCGCAGCACCGCCTCCGGCGCGGCCCGGTCGATCCGGGCCCGCAGCATCGAGGCCTCCAGCCCCGGCTCCAGGTAGCCCATCCGCACCCGCAGCAGGAAGCGGTCCAGCTGGGCCTCGGGCAGGCCGTAGGTGCCCTCGTACTCGATCGGGTTGGCGGTGGCGATCACCACGAACGGGTCGGGCAGCCGCCGGGTGGTGCCGTCGACCGAGACCTGGGCCTCGGCCATCGCCTCCAGCAGCGCGGCCTGGGTCTTCGGCGGGGTGCGGTTGATCTCGTCGGCCAGCAGCAGGTTGGTGAAGACCGGGCCGGGCCGGAAGACCATCTCGCCGCTGCGCTGGTCGTAGAACGGCGCGCCGGTGACGTCCGAGGGCAGCAGGTCCGGGGTGAACTGGATCCGGCGGAACTCCAGGCCCAGGGTCTGGGCGAAGGAGCGGGCCAGCAGGGTCTTGCCCAGGCCCGGCAGGTCCTCGATCAGCACGTGCCCGCCGGCCAGCACGCCGAGCATCACCAGCTCCAGCGCCTCGGGCTTGCCGACCACGGCCCGGCCGATCTCGGCCAGCACCTCGCCCGCGAGTGCGCCGGCCTGGCGGGGGGTCAGCTCATCGGTGGTCATCCGGGTCCTCACAATTCACGACGGGTCACGACGGGTCACGACGGGTCACGACGGTTCACAGGGATTCCAGCCGCCGCACCAACTCGGCCAGCACCTGCGGCGGCACCGTGTCGGCGGGCGGGGCGTGCTCGGGGTCGAGCCAGGGCCAGGCGACCGGGCCGATCAGCGCGGCCGCGCGGGCCGGGTCGCGGTGCAGCGAGACGTGGTGGCGGTCGGAGAGCTTCGCGGCGTACAGCCGTTGCAGCTGGGGGCGCAGCGCCTGGCGGTAGGCGTCCCGGTCCAGGCCGTTGCGCACGGTCCAGTACCACTCGCCCATGGCGGGCGGTCGACCCGCCATCAGCCGCACGCCGCGCCGGTAGCCGCCGTCCTGGGCGCCGGCGCCGGCCGTGTAGCGGGCGGCGACCAGGGCCGCGCCGCAGATCAGGGCGGCCCCCAGGCCAAGCCCGGGCAGCCCGGCGACCAGGCCGAACAGGACCTCGCCCGCCACCGCGACGGCGCTCAGCACCAGGACCGGACGGTCGGTCAGGTCGCGGCTCACCGGACCGGCTCCGCGCGCCGGGCCGCCAGGTGGGCGGCGATCGAGTCCAGGGCCGCGCGGGCCCGGGATAGCTCGGGGCCGCCCATCGGGTGGCGGGAGAACCGGGCCTCGCGGAACAGCGCGGTCAGCGCCCCGGCGTCGGACCGTCGCACGGTGCCGGCGGCGACGGCGCGCTCCAGCAGGTCGGTGGGGCTGTCGGCGATCCGGCGGGCCACGCCGGAGTCGGCCAGCGAGTCCTCCATCGCCGCGTAGCAGGCGATCACCGCCGCCCGGGCGTCGCTGCCGGTCAGTGCCCGGCGGCCGAGCTCCACCGCCTCCACCAACTGCTCGGCGAGGTCGCCGGGCGGGGCGGCGACGGGGCGGGCGGGACGCACCCGGTGGCGCAGCTGACGCAGCACCAGCACCGCGACGACCAGCGCGGCGAGCAGCAGCAGGCCCAGCAGCACGGGGCCCACCAGGGCCGGCAGGTGCTGCGGGTGCGGCTGGTCGGCGGTGTCGTCGAGCGGCTGCGGCTGCACCGACGGCGTGCTGCCGAACTGCTCCGGGTCCACCCGGTGCAGGCGCGAGCCGTCCGGCGGGGTCGACCGGTGCCGGGTGGCGAACAGGACGAAGAGCGCGACCGGGACCAGCGGGCCGGCCAGCAGCAGCAGCCGCCGGGTGGCCTCGGCCAGGCGCTCGGCCCGCGGCGACGGCGCCGCTCCGGCGGCCCGGGCCCGGAACCGCTGGACGAGGTGGTGGAGTGCCGCGCCCCAGCCGACGGTGAGCAGCAGCAGCGGGAGGAAGGTGCCGACCAGCGGGTCGGTCGCGCTGCTGACCAGCCCGGTGGACGGGCGCAGCAGCAGTGCGGCGGTCGCCAGCCCGGCCACGGCGAGGCCGGCCAGTGCGGGGCGCAGCAGGGCCTCGGCCCGCTGCTCGTGCCCACCGCGCGGTTCCTGCGGTGCGGTCATGCCTGTGGTTCTCCCCCCGTGCGGGCCCTGCGTACGCGGTGCGGCCCGGCCGAGCGCAGCTTCGCACAGCAGCCGCTCGATTGTCAGCACCCGGAGGGTACGCCGCCGGCGGGCCCCGTGGATCCAGTGTGCGGATCCCGGGCGCCTGCGTCCGCCAGTGACGCGGGTGAACCTGTGGGCGACAGGATGTCAGACGGGCCGGGCCGCCGGTAGGCCCGCGCGGCGCAGCCGGGCCGCCACCGTGTCCGGGGTGGGCAGCGCGAGTTCGTCCACCAGCCGCCCGGCGGCGAGGAACAGCACCCGGTCGGCGAAGGAGGCGGCCACCGGGTCGCCGGTCACCAGCAGCACGGTCCGGCCGGGCCGGCGCACCGTGTCGTGCAGGTGGCCGAGCAGCCCGGCGCCGGCCCGGGCGTCCAGCCCGCCGGTGGGGTCGTCGGCCAGCAGCACGGCCGGACCGCCGACCAGCACCCGGGCGCAGGCCACCAGCCGGCGCTGCACCGCGCCGAGCCGGGCGAGCGGCCGGTCGAGCAGGTCGGCCAGGCCGAGTCCCGCCACCACCGGTGCGAGGCAGTCCGGCTCGACCGGGCGGAGGGCAGGACCGTGCGGGGCTGTCAGGTGCGCCCGCACGGTCCCGGTCAGTGGCAGCCGGCCGTCCCGGACCAGGAGGCCGACCCGCCCGCTCGCCAGCGGGTCGGTCGCGCGGAGCCCGCCGACGGCGGCCGAGCCGGCGGTGGGCTCCGCCAGGCCGGCCAGGCAGCGCAGCAGGGTGGACTTTCCGGCGCCCGGGGGACCCATGAGCGCGGTGAACTGGCCCGGCCGGAAGTCGGCGGTCACCCCGTCCAGCGCGAGGGTGCGGTGCGCGCCGCTGCCGTACGCCTTGGTCAGCCCGCTCGCGGTGACGGCGGTGGTGCCGGGCCGCGCCAGGGTGGTGCGCATCGGTGCTCCGGGCTGTTCGGGGATGTCGGGTCCATCCTCCGGGCCGGCACCGCGGGATCCGTCGCCCGGTCGAACGGTTGGCCGCATCCGTTCGGCGGGTCCGGGCGCTGCCGCCTCCTCCTCAGGGATGAGAGGACCGGCGACGTTCGGCGGGGGTGGCGGGCGGACCGGACCTGCTGCTGTTCGCGGAACCGGTGACCCGGCGCCCCCGGACGCCCTAGGCTCGGCGGACCGGGGGCGGCCCGGCGCGAGATGACGCCGGGTCAGTGGCACGCGTGCCCTGGGGAGGGGTGGCCCATGTCCGAGGTGGCCGAGGTGTCCGCGGGGGAGCCGGGGGACCGTCCGGCGCAGCAGCAGACCCTGCTGGGCCTGCTGACCCTGGTGGGTGACGTCGTCGGGCCCGGCCCCGCATCGGGCGGTCTGGACCGGACGGTGCGCCGGTTGGTCATGGTGGACGACGTCGAGCGCGACATCGCGCGCGGCGACCTGCTGGTCGCGGTCGCGGTCGATCCGCGGTCGGAGCAGGCGGCCGCCCTGGTCCGCAAGGCGGGTGGGGCCGGCGCGGCGGGGGTGGTCTTCCGGTCGGTGGAGACGGCGGCGGGCAGCGAGGCCCTGCGCGAGGCTGCGGCCGAGGCGGGGACGGCCGTGCTGTACCGCAATCGGTCGATCCGCTGGGCGCCGGTGATCGGGCTGTTGGAGGCTGCGCTGTCGGTGGCCCGGGAGCCGGGCATCGCCGGTGTGCCGCTGGGCGACCTGCCCGAACTGGCCAAGGCGATCGCCCTGCAGGTCGGTGGCTCGGTGACGATCGAGGACATGGACTTCAAGGTCCTCGCGTACTCGCCGGTCACCGCCGGCTCGGGCGTGGACGGGGTCAGGATCAGCACGATCCTGGAGCGGCAGCCGCCGGCGCACCGGCTCGACGACATGGCCAGCGTCGGCTTCGATCGCGATCTCAAGCGGTCGACCACGGTGCTGTACCGCGAGTTGCAGGGGGACGCCCCCGAACGGCTGATCGTGATGGTGCGGGCCGGTGACATTCCGCTGGGCTCGATCTGGGTGGCGGCCGTGGGCGGGCAGCCGCTGAACACCCCGGCCCACCACGAGGCGCTGAGCGCCGCCGGGCGGGCGGCGGCGGCCCACCTGCTGCACGACCGGGCCCGCCGGGAGGGACAGGACGACCGACTGCTGGACGCGGCCCGCCTGCTGCTGGACGGTCAGGGATCGGCCGAACTGCTGGCCGCGCGGACCGGCTGGCCCACGGCGCAGCGGTGCGCGGTGCTGTCGGTGTGGGCCGGCCCGGGCGCGGTGTCGGACGGGCCGGAGCGGAGCGCGCTGGTCAAGGCGGCGTTCCGGCACTGCAGCGAGCGCGGCGAGCTGTCGGTGGTGCTGCCCGGGCCGAACGGCGCGCTGGTGCTGCTCGGCAGCCTGGCCAGGGACCCGGGGCAGGCCGGGGAGCAGGTGCGACTGCTGGCCGAGTCGCTGGTCGCGCAGGTGTCGAAGCGGCTGGGCCGGCCGGTGCGGGTCGGGATCGGCGAGGTGCAGGAGCGGCTCGACCTGGCGCCCGCGTCCCGCCGGACGGCGGATCTGGCGCTGGGAGGCCTGCAGTTCGGGCGCGGCGGCCGCGGGTGCGCGCAGGTCGGGGAGGTCGCCGACGCGGTGGCGCTGCGCCACCTGGTGGCGGCCCTGGGCACGGCGGCCCAGGAACTGCCGGTGGAGACGCCGGTGGCACGGCTGCTGGCGCACGCACTGCGCAAGGGCGACGCCTCGCTGCTGGAGGCCCTCGGAGCCTTCCTGGACCAGCCCGGCGCGAAGGCCAAGGCCGCGGACGCGCTGGGCGTGCCCCGCGGTACCTACGCGCACCGGCTCGACCACACGGTGGTCCGGGAGAGCGGGATCGACCTGGAGGACCCCGTCGCCCGGCTGCTGGCCCAGCTCCAACTGTGGGTGCACCGGGCGGCGCAGGCCGCGCAGGACTGAGTTCGTCGTCCGGCGCGAGGACCGGGCCGCGGATTCGTCACGCCGCACGAACCGGGCGCCGCCGAGCCCGCCGGTCGGCGGACGACGCGGACCCGGAGCCGGTGATCCGGCGCGCGGGAGGAAGCGGTCGGGCCCGGCTGACGGGCAGTCTGGTCCTACGGCCCACCGGAGCGTCCGGGACCGGGCGACCGAGACCACCAGGCGGAGCGTGCCACCATGACCAACCACCGGCTGACGGACCCGCACGGCCCCGCGCGCCGCGAGCTGATCCTGCGCGCGGCGGTCCGCGACGGGCTGCTGGACCCCGACGAGGCCCCGCTCGCGGCCTTCCTCGACCTGGACGCGGTGGCGGCCACCGTCGACTCGCTGCACCGGGCCTTCCCCGACCGGGTCGAGGTGCGGCACGCCTTCGCCGCCAAGGCCAACAGCCTGGTCCCGGTGCTGGCGCGGCTGCGGGAGCTGGGCATGGACTGCGAGGTGGCCAGTCCCGGCGAGTTCGCCCAGGCGCTCGCGGCCGGGTTCGAGCCGGAGCGGATCGTCTTCGACTCCCCGGCCAAGACCCGCCGCGAGCTGGCCCGCGCGCTGGAGCTCGGGGTGGCGGTCAACATCGACAACTGGCAGGAACTGGCCCGCCTCGACACCCTGCTGACGGACCGTCGGACCGACTCCCGGATCGGGGTGCGGGTCAACCCGCAGCTCGGCGGCGGCTCGATCGGGGCGATGAGCACCGCCACCGCGACCTCCAAGTTCGGCATCGCGCTGGCCGACGAGGGCAACGTCGAGCGGCTGGTCGCCGCGTTCCGGGAGCGGCCCTGGCTGACCTGGCTGCACTGCCACGTCGGCAGCCAGGGCTGCCCGTTGGACCTGATGGCGGACGGGGTCGCGGCGACCCTGGCGCTGGCGCAGAAGATCAACAGCGAACTGGGCCGCCGTCAGGTGGTCGGCCTGGACATCGGCGGCGGCCTGCCGGTCAACTTCGCGGGCGACGAGGTGAGCCCGGGGTACCCGGAGTACGTCGAGCGGCTGCGGGCGCACGCGCCCGAGCTGTTCTCCGGCGAGTTCCGGCTGGTCACCGAGTTCGGCCGGTCCGTGCTGGCGAAGAACGGGTTCACCGCCGGGTACGTGGAGTACACCAAGAACTCCGGCGGCCGGGCGATCGCGATCACCTCCGCCGGGGTTCAGGTGGCGACCCGGACGGTCTTCGCCCCGGACTCCTGGCCGCTGCGGATCAGTGCGCACGACGGCACCGGCGCCGCCAAGCACGGGGAGCCGGTCGAGCAGGACGTGGCCGGACCGGCCTGCTTCGCGGGCGACCTGGTGGCCCGGGCCCGGCCGCTGCCGCTGCTGCTCCCCGGCGACCTGGTGGTGCTGCTGGACACCGGCGCCTACTACAGCTCCACCCCGTTCGCCTACAACAGCCTGCTGGAGCCGGCCGTGCACGGGGTCACCGTGGCGGCCGACGGGTCGGTGCGGTTCGACACGCTGCGCCGCGCCCAGACCGTCGAGGACCTGCTGGCCCGCACCGGCGGGTGACCCCGCCGGGGCCGCCCGCCACCTCCCGCCGAATCCCGCCGCACGAACCCCCGAGGGCATGCCATGACACGATCGAACCGCCGTCGCCCCGCCCCGTTCGCCCCGCCGCCGCCGGGCGGCCGGTTCCGTCCGACCGACCGGGTCGTCCTGGTCGTCATCCTGGTGCTCGCCTCGGCGCTGGCCGCCGCGAAGGTGCCCCCCGCGACGGTGCTGGAGGTGCTCGCGGGCGCCGGCGGCGTCGCGACCGGCCTGCTGCGGCACCGGCCGGCCCTGCGCCGCGGCTGACTCAGCCCGGGAGCGGCCGGCTGCCCAGCCGGCGCAGCAGCCGCCCCACCGGGCCGGCCCGGCGGGCGCCCACGGCCGCCTCCGCCTCGCGGGAGGCGGCGACGGCGGCGAAGCCGTACTCGCGCATCTCGGCCTCGTACGCGCCGATCGCGGCCACCAGGTCGCGGCCCTCGGCGAGCGCGGCGACCAGGGCGCGGCAGAGCAGCGCCGCGTCCTGCAGCGCGGTGTTGGCCCCGGACCCGCGGGCCGGACTCATCGCGTGGATCGCGTCGCCCAGCACGGTGACCCGGCTGGGCGTCCACGCGGGCACCGGCTCCGCACTGCGCACCCGGACCAGGAAGGTGTCCGCCGCGGTGGCCGCGGCGAGCAGCCCGCGCAGGTCCGGGTGGAAGCCGGTGGTGAGCCGCCGGACCAGCGCGTGCAGGTCGGCGGCGCCCAGCGCCGCCAACTGCTCGGCGGGCAGGCCGAAGGCCGGCTCGGGGCCGGCCAGTGCCCACATCAGGTAGTCCGCCGCCGGGGAGAGCGGGGCGCCCGGCACCGCCGCGGCCGCCCGCTCGGGGGCCTGCCGGAACCGGACCAGCCCGGTGGCCAGCCCGAGCCGCCCGGCGAC
>NZ_JBHYKG010000210.1:0-14938 GCF_042741245.1 Kitasatospora sp. NPDC058965 | reverse complement strand
CTGATCTCCAACGGCGCCGCCCAGGGCTACGTCCTCAACGACAGCATCTTCATCTTCCTCAGCCGCGGCAAGATCGCCGGCCTGCCGGTGATGGTCTGGATCCTGATCGTCGTCGCCCTGGCCGTGCACGTGATGCTCAAGTACACCGACATCGGCCGCAACATCTACGCGATCGGCGGCAACGACACCGCCGCCCGCCTGGCCGGCATCAACATCAACAAGTACCTGCTGTCGGTCTACGGCCTGATCGGCATCGTCGCCGCGGTCGCCGGCATCCTGCTCACCGCCCGCACCGGCTCCGGCCAGCCCGTCTCCGGCAGCGAGGGCCTGGAACTCAAGGCGATCACCGCCGCCGCCCTCGGCGGCTGCGCGCTCAAGGGCGGCAAGGGCGGCATCGGCGGCACCCTGCTCGCCGTCGCCCTGCTCGGCGCACTGGAGAACGGCCTCACCGTCCAGGGCATCAACTCGTTCTGGCAGAACGTCGCCCAGGGCTCCCTGCTGGTCGTCGCCGTCGTCATCCAGCAGCGGCGCAGCGGCGAACGGGCGGTCGGCCTGCCCGGCTGACGGCCGGGCAGCAGCCCGGCGGATCCACCCCTGTCCTCCGCCGGAACGGATCAGGTCACTCAGACGGCCGCGGCAAGGGAGCTGCGGCCGGACCGGGTCCGGACCGACGGACTGGCGACGGCCGCTGAGGGTCGGCCGGCTCGCCGACACCGCCGGTGGCGTCCACCTGGACGCCACCGGCATCGGCATGGGCACATCGCACGCCTGTGACGCACCGTCAGTTCTGTTCCTGGGACAGGAACTCGCGGACCCGGTCCCGCGTGGTGCCGAGCTTGCGCAGGGTGTTGGCGACGTGGTGCTCGGCGGTGCGCGGGGAGATCGCCAGCGCCCGGGCGATGTCCTGGTTGCCGGCGCCGTCGGCGAGCAGCGTGGCCACCTCCTGTTCGCGACGGGAGAGTTCGGCACCGGGGGCGCGCCGGCGCCAGGCCGCCGGGTGGCGGCCGCTGCTGCGCAGTGCCTGTTCGCAGCGCGCCGCATCGCTGGTGGCGCCGAGGCGGGTGAAGATGTCGAAGGCGGTCTGCAGGTCGGCGGCGGCCGCGTCGGGCGCAGCTGCGGGGTGCGCGAGTCCGGTCCGGCCGGCGTGCTCGATCACGCGGGCCGTGGTGTGCGCACAGCCGGTCGCCGTGTACAGGACGCGGGCGCGGTCGAGTTCGGCGAGGGCGGTCCCGGGGTCGGCGGCTGCGGCGAGCAGCCCGCGGATCCAGTGCAGTCCGGCGGTCGCGCGGGGCACGTCGAGGCCTTGGACACCGCGGGCGGCGTCCTCGGCCAGCTCGCGCGCCGGCCCGGCCAGGTCGCAGGCCAGGGCTGCCTCGACCGCGGTCGGCACCACGTCCATCAGGCGTCCCCACAGCCCCTTGCGGCGCATCGCGGACGTCACCGGCAGCGTGCGCTGCCACGCCTGGAGCGGGCGGCCTTCGAGCAGGTCCAACCGGGCGAGCGCCGCGACGGCGGCGGGCACCACGTCGAGGTCCGGGTTGTCGTCCAGGTCGGTGGTCAGACTCGCCAGCCGACCGCGGGCGGCCGCCCAGCGTCCCCGCGCCGTGTCGAGCACGGCGCTCGCGGTCGCCAGGCCGAACCGCACCGTGCCGTCCGTGGTGCCCTGCAGCACGGCGTCGATCCGCTGGTCCAGGCCGTCCCAGGTCCCGGTCGCCAGCTCGATCTGGATCCTGGTCAGGCGGCAGAAGTCGTAGAGCAGTTGGTAGTCGGTCCGCCGGGCCAGGTCCTCCGCCGCGTCGAGCCAGCCGGCGGCCACCACGTCCCAGCCGAGGAAGAACCCGAGGTCCGCCACGCTGAACAGGGCGCGGGCACAGTGGCGCAGCACCCGGCGGTCGGTGCTGTCCCGCGGCAGTCGGGCGAGGAGGTCCGTCGTGCGCGGGTCGCCGACGAACGCCAGCAGGGCGATCCGGTTGGCGAGCACGTCGGCCCGGGCGACCGGGTCGTCACTGCGGGCGGCCAGGCGGCCGGCCCGCTCCATCAGGTCCAGGTTCTCGGCCGCGGTGCCGCCGTGCGCGTTCAGGGTGGCGCCCACGGCCAGCGACGCCATCGCGGCGGCCGCGTGGCCCGGCCGCTCCGCCAGTTCGGCGACGGCCAGTTCCAGCTCCTTCCGGGTGTCCCGTCGGGGGTCCACCGCACCGACGGCCCGGGCGAGGTTGAACCGGATCTCGCCGCGCACGGACACCGGCAGGGCCGGGTCGGCGACGATCGCGCGCAGGATCGCCTCGGTGGCGGCGGGGTCGGCGCGGTACACCGCGATCGTGCTGAGGGCGAGGGCCGAGCGGGCCCGGTCGTCGGGCGCCAGCGTGGGTTCGGCGAGGAGTTGGCCGAGCAGTTCGGCGGCGACACCGTCGTCACCGACGGCGGCGGCGCCGTCGGCAGCGGCCAGCGCCCGGCCCAGCCAGGCGGCGGTGTCGCCCAGGCAGCGGGTGTGGTGGGCGATCTGCACCAGCGGCGGCGCCGGCCGGGCCGACAGCACGGCCACGGCCCGGGTGTGCAGTCGGCGGCGGCGCGGCCCCGGTATCCGGTCGTAGACCGCCCGGCGCGCCAGCACGTGGCGGAAGCCGTACCGGCCGGGGAAGCGCTCGACCAGCAGATCGGCCGCGAGCGCCTCGTTCAGCGCCTCCTCGGCCTGCTCCTCCGTCAGGGCGGCCACCTCGGCCAGCAGTTCCTCGCCGGCCGGTACCGCGAGCACGGCGGCTGCCTGGACCACGGAGACCGCGGCCGGGCCGAGCGGCGCGACCCGGCTGTTCACCGCCTCCTGCAGGGCCCGCGGCGCCTTCGCGTCCGCCAGCGCGAGCGGCAGCTCGGCCCCGCCGGTCCGCGCGAGCCGGTCGGCCAGCGCCAGGAGGTCCTCCTCGGCGGCCAGCGGGAGGCCGCCGCTGCGTTCGAACAGCTCCCGGCAGAGCGGCCCGGTCGCCGCCGGACCGAGGGCGGACACCGCCAGGTCCCGGATGGGTGCCTCGCCGAGCAGAGGCAGCGCGAGCTCGACACCGCCGACGCCCACCGGACGGCGGTACGGCGACCCGAGGACGTTCCCGCCGCCCGGCAGGTCGTTCCCCCGGTAGGTGGCCACCAGCCGCAGGCCCTCGGGCGGATTGCGGGAGAGCAGGAGCAGCAGGTCACGGGTGGCGTCGTCGACCCAGTGGAGGTCCTCCACCACCAGGACGGCCGGGCCGACCGCGCGCAGCACCTCGTGGATGGCGCGGAACAGCAGCTGGTGGTGGGTGCCGCCGCCCGGGGCGACGTCGGGGAGCCGGTCGGCGAGCTCGGGCAGGTAGGGCGCGAGCACGCCGGTCCCGGGGCCGAGCCGGACGTCCGGCGACAGGAACGGGCCGACGCCGCGCAGCGCGTCGATCGCGGGCCCGAACGGCAGCGGCTCGCGCAGCGGATGGCACCAGCCGCGCAGCACGGGCACGCCCTGGGCGGCGACCCGGTCGACGGCCTCCTGCACCAGCCGCGACTTCCCGATCCCGGCCTCGCCCTCCACGAAGACCACGGCGGGCCCGGTCCGCAACGCGTCCAGCAGGGCGCGCAGCTCCGGGGCCCGGCCCACGAAGGAGAATCCCGCGCGACGGTCGGGGCTCGGGCTGGGCCTGCGCACGCCTGGCATCGATCCTCCGGGTGAGCCGATCGGCCGACTTCGGATCATTGTTCCAGTCTGCACCGGGGTAGACCATCGTCTGACCCGGGCTCCGCGGCGCGTTCCGTCGGCCGGGTCGCTCACACCCGGGCGGGACGGGTGTGAGGCCGGGTTAACGCTCCGTGCACCCGGGGTGTGACGCACGGGAAATCCGGCCCTCCTACGGTGAGGGCCGTGGGAACGCCCCACCGCCCGTCCAGCCGTGCCAGCACGTGCGGGGCGCGGATCCGATCCAGGGGAGGCTTTCGATGGCGGTGCCGGGCCCGACGGCCGACAGCGCACGGACGGTCTGCTCCTACTGCGGGGTCGGCTGCGGAATCGTCCTGGACCTCGCAACCGGCCCCGACGGCCGCCGGACCGTCAGGAAGGTGTCCGGCGACAAGGCCCACCCCGCGAACGGCGGGCGGCTGTGCACCAAGGGCGCCACCCACGCGGACCTGCTGGCGGCCCCCGGCCGGTTGGAGACCGCCCTCGTCCGCACCGCACGCGACGAACCCGCGACGCCGGTCGACGTCGACGCGGCGGTGGCGGCGGTCGCCGGGCGGCTGCGGGCGATCCTGGACGAGCACGGACCCGACGCGCTCTCCTTCTACGTGTCCGGCCAGATGTCGATCGAGGCGCAGTACCTGGCCAACAAGCTCGCCAAGGGCTTCGTGCGCACCCACCAGATCGAGTCCAACTCCCGGCTGTGCATGGCCTCCGCCGGTTCGGGCTACAAGCTGTCGCTGGGGGCGGACGGCCCGCCCGGCTCGTACGAGGACTTCGACCGGGCGGACGCCTTCTTCGTGATCGGCGCGAACATGGCCGACTGCCACCCGATCCTCTTCCTGCGGATGATGGACCGCGTCAAGAGCGCCGGGGCGAAGCTGATCGTCGTCGACCCGCGGCGCAACTCCACCGCGGACAAGGCCGACCTGTTCCTGCAGATCAAGCCCGGCACCGACCTGGCCCTGCTGAACGGGCTGCTCCACCTGCTGGTCGAGAACGGCCACGTCGACACCGCGTTCGTCGCGGAGTTCACCGACGGCTGGTCGGAGCTGGTCGGCTTCCTGGCGGACTACCCGCCGGCCGTGGTCGCCGAGACCACCGGCCTCCCGGAGGCGGACATCCGCCTGGCCGCGCAGTGGATCGGCGAGGCCGGGGAGTGGATGAGCTGCTGGACGATGGGCCTCAACCAGTCCACCCACGGCACCTGGAACACCAACGCCCTGGTCAACCTGCACCTGGCCACCGGAGCGATCTGCCGTCCCGGCTCGGGCCCGCTCTCGCTGACCGGCCAGCCCAACGCGATGGGCGGGCGCGAGATGGGCTACATGGGGCCCGGCCTGCCCGGGCAGCGCTCGGTGCTGGTGGACGCCGACCGCGCCTTCGTCGAAGACCTGTGGGGGATCGAGCAGGGCGCGCTGCGCACCGAGGTCGGCCGCGGCACCGTCGAGATGTTCGAGCGGCTGGCCGCCGGCGACATCAAGGCGTGCTGGATCATCTGCACCAACCCGGTCGCCTCCGTCGCCAACCGCAAGACCGTCATCCAGGGTCTGGAGGCCGCGGAACTCGTCATCACCCAGGACGTCTTCACCGAGACCGAGACCAACGCCTACGCGGACGTGGTGCTGCCCGGCACCCTGTGGGCCGAGTCCGACGGCGTCATGATCAACTCGGAGCGGAACCTCACCCTGGTCCCCGGTGTGCTCACCCCGCCCGGCCAGGCCACCCCGGACTGGCAGCTGATCGCCCGGGTCGCCTGCGCGATGGGCTTCGCCGAGGCCTTCAGCTACACCTGTGCCGAGGAGGTCTTCGACGAACTGCGCCGGGCCTGGAACCCCAAGACCGGCTGGGACCTGCGCGGCGCCGGGTACGAGCGGCTTCGCGAGGGCCCGGTGCAGTGGCCCGCCGCCCCCGGCGCGGGCGCCCGCAACCCGATCCGCTACCTCAACGACGGGATCAGCCAGACCCTGGTCGAGCACGAGGACGGCACCCGGCCCCGGCTGGTCTTCCCCACCGCGAACGGGCGGGCGCAGTTCTTCGCCCGCCCGCACCTGCCGGCCGCCGAGCTCCCCGACGACGACTTCCCGTTCGTCCTCAACACCGGTCGGCTCCAGCACCAGTGGCACACCCTCACCAAGACCGGCAAGGTCGCCAAGCTCAACAAGCTCAACCCGGGGCCGTTCGTGGAACTCCACCCGCAGGACGCCGCCGCGCTGGAGGTGGCGGACGGCGACCACCTCGAGATCGCCTCCCGGCGCGGCCGCGCCATCCTGCCCGCGGTGGTCACCGACCGCGTCCGCCCCGGCAACTGCTTCGCCCCCTTCCACTGGAACGACCTCTTCGGCGAGTACCTCGCCATCAACGCCGTCACCAACGACGCCGTCGACCCGCTCTCCTTCCAGCCGGAGCTCAAGGTCTGCGCCGTCGCGCTGCGGGCGGTGCCCGCCCCGACCCCGAAGGAGAGCGCCACCGTGCCGGCCGACGCCCGCCCCGCCGCCCCCGGCCCCCGGCCGGCGCAGGCCCTGCCCGTACCGCCGCAGGCCGGTGCCGCTCCCACGGCCCAAGGCGCCGTCCCCGCCCTGGCCGCCCTGCTCGGCCTCCCCGACCTGGCACCGCCCGCCCTCAACGAGACGGAGCGCCGGTACCTGGCCGGGTACCTCTCCGGTGTCACCCTCGCGCCGCCGGGCGGTGTTCCGCTGCTGCCCGTCGGGGCCCCGTTCACCCCGGCGACCTCGCTGTGGGTCGACGGCGTGCTGGCGGGGATGTTCTCCCGGACCGTCACCCCCGCGCCGCCGGCCACGCTGCTGCCCGTGGGCCCGGCCGCCGCACCCGCCGACCGCGCCCCCGCAGCCGCGCCCGCCCGGCAGTTGCTCGTCCTGTGGGCCTCGCAGACCGGCAACGCCGAGGTCCACGCCGCCGGCATAGCGGCCCGGCTCACCGAGGCCGGCCACGCCGCCGCCCTGGTCCCGATGGCCGACGCCACCCCGGCGCAGCTCACCGCCGACACCGACCTGCTCGTCGTCACCAGTACCTTCGGGGACGGCGAAGCCCCCGACAACGGAGCCGACTTCTGGCTGGCGCTGACCGCCGACACCGCGCCCCGGCTGGACGGCGTGCGCTACTCGGTGCTGGCCTTCGGCGACTCCAGCTACGACGACTTCTGCGGCCACGGCCGCCGGCTCGACGAACGCCTCGCCGAACTCGGCGCCACCCGCCTGCACCCGCGCACCGACTGCGAACCCGACGACGACGGTCCCGCCGGCCGATGGCTGGACCAGGTCACCGCCGCCCTCGCCGCCCCCGTCGAGCAGCGGCCCGCTCCCGCCCACGCTCCGGCCGTGCTCGCCTCCCCCACAGCGCCCGCGGCCCCCGGTACCCGAGCGGCGATACCCGCGGGCTACTCGAAGGCCTCCCCGTTCGCCACCCTGCTGATCGGCAACCGTGTCCTCAGCCTCCCCGGCTCGCAGAAGGAGGTGCGGCAGTTCGCCTTCGACACCCGCGGCGGTGAACTCGCCTACGAGGCGGGCGATGCCCTCGGCGTGTGGCCGGCCAACGGCCACGAGCTCGTCTCCGAATGGCTCGCCCTGACCGGCGCCGACCCGCGGGAGACCGTGGCGCTGCCCGGCGACGGCGACCTCCCCTTCGCCGAGGCCCTGCGCACCCGGCTCGACATCGCGCGGATCACACCGGACCTGCTCCGCTTCGTCGCCGACCGCACCGCCGACCGCGACCTGCGCCGACTCCTCCGCTCCGACAACAAGGACGAGCTGGCGAAGTGGAGTTGGGGCCGCCAGGCGGCCGACGTGATCGGCGCCTTCCCGGTCCGGGCCGGCGCCGCCGAATGGGCCGGGGTCCTCAAGCGCCTCCAGCCCCGCCTCTACTCCATCTCCTCCAGCCCGCTCGCGCACCCGAGCGAGGTCCGGCTCACCGTGTCCGTCGTCCGCTACAGCAACGACCTCGGGCGCGACCGCAAGGGCGTCTGCTCCAGCTACCTCGCGGACTGCGCCGACGACGGCCCGGTCCAGGTGTTCGTCCAACGCTCCCCCCACTTCAAGCCGCCCGCCGACCCCGCCGCACCCATGATCATGGTCGGGCCCGGCACCGGCGTCGCCCCGTTCATCGGCTTCCTCGAAGACCGCCGGGCCCGCGGCCACACCGGCCCCAACTGGCTGTTCTTCGGCGAGCAGCGCGAGGCCACCGACTTCTACTACCGGGACGAACTGCAGGCCCACCAGGCTTCCGGCCTGCTGGACCGCCTCGACGTCGCCTTCTCCCGCGACCAGCGCAACAAGGTCTACGTCCAGGACCGCATGCGCGAGCACGGCCCCCGCCTGTGGCGCTGGCTGCAGGACGGCGCCCACGTCTACGTCTGCGGCGACGCCGGCCGGATGGCCAAGGACGTCGACCGCGCGCTGCGCGAGACCGTCGCCACCCACGGCGGGCTGCCCGAGGACGACGCGGCCGCGTACGTCAGGCAGTTGGCGGCCGACAAGCGCTACGTCCGCGACGTCTACTGAGCGGGACGACCGGGCGGGCCGGAGCCCTCCGGCCGGGAGGGAACAGCCCTCGGGCCCGGTTCCCCGGGAGGGCGGCGGCCGCGCCCGCGGCCGGGTCTGCGAGGATGACGCCAGTGTCGATACTGATCTTGAAGCTGCTCCTCGCGCCCGCCCTGGTGGTCGCGTCCTCGCTGGCCGGTCGCCGCTGGGGGCCCGGGCTGGCGGGCACCCTGGTCGCCCTGCCGATCGTGGCCGGACCCATCCTCGGCATCACCTGCCTCGAACACGGCCCGCACTTCGCCTCCCGCGCGGCCGGCGCCTCGCTGCTCGGTCTGGTGTCGCTGGCCCTGTTCGCCGTCGTCTTCGCCCTGCTCGCCCGGGTGCCGCGCACCGGGCACTGGCTGGTCACCCTGCTGCTCGCCTGGGCGGCCTGCCTGGTCGTCGACTTCGCCCTCTCCGCGGTCGCGGACCGCACCGGGCCACCGGTCGTCGCGCTGCTGCTCTCGCTGGCCGCCACCGCCTGCGGGGCGAAGGCGCTCGCCCGCACCGGCACCGACCCGGTGCCGGTGGCACCGCCGGCGCCACCGAAGTGGGACCTGCCGGCCCGGGCGGTGGCCACCGCCCTGCTGGTCACCGCGCTGACGACCGCCGCCGCGCAGCTGGGCCCCGACGTGACCGGCGTCCTGGCCCCGTTCCCCATCGGCACCAGCGTGGTCGCCACCTTCGCGCTCGCCCAGGGCGGTGCCGCCGTGGCGGCGGCCACCCTGCGCGGGGTCCTGCGCGGTCTCTGGGGCTTCGCCGCCTTCTGCTTCCTGGTCGCCGCCCTCGCCCAGCCGCTGGGCGGTCCCGCCGCCTTCGGCATCGCCGCCGCCTGCACCCTCGCGCTGCAACTCGCCCTGGGTCTCGTGCGGACCAGCCTGACGGCCCGTCGAGTCGCCGCCCAGGCGGGGTGACACCCCGTCACGACGCGGGCCGGCACGCGGCGACCCGACGGGCGCCGGCCGCTCAGGCGCCGTCCCCCAGCTCGCGGAGCGCCTCCCCCACCGCCTTCCGGGTGGTACCGAGCTTGCGGAGCACCCGCGCGACGTGCTGCTCGACGGTGCGGGGCGACAGGAAGAGGGCCTCGGCGATGTCCTGGTTGGTCGTCCCCAGCGCCACCAACTCGGCGACCTGCCGCTCGCGCGGGGAGAGCCGGTCGTGGTACCCGCGGGCGCCGTGCGAGGCCGGCCGGTCCAGGCCGAGTCCGCCCAGCAGGTGGCGGCAGCGCGCGGCAGCGGCAACGGCACCGAGCCGCGTGTAGGCGTCCAGTGCCGCGACGAGGTGGCGCGGCTCCTCGTCGGGCCGGGTCAGCGCCTCGATGCGGCCGATCCGCTCGGCCGCCCGGGCCTCCTCGTACGGGCGCCCGATCTGCTGCCACGCCCGGTGCGCCGCCGCGAACCGCTCGGCCGCCTCGCCCGGTGCAGACTCGGACAGCAACAGGCCCCGGGCGAGCTGGAGTTCCGCGTCCGCGGCGGGCGCCTGCCGACCGCGCAGTCCGTGCGCGGCGTCGTCCGCGAGCCGCTCGGCACCGCTGCGGTCGCCGACGGCCAGGGCGGCCTCGACCGCGGCCGGGACCAGTCCGGCCGACCGCGGCCAGGCCCGGGTCTCCCGCAGCAGCGCCACCGCCGGTTCCGCCGCGTCGGCAGCCTCCTCCGGGCTGCCCTGGGCCAGTCGCAGGGTGACCAGACCGGTGGCCGCCCGCAGCGCGACACTCACCTCCGAGTGCGTCTCGCCGTAGGCCGCCGCAGCCCCGAAGTGGTCGGCGGCCTGGCTGTTCCGGCCGCGGGCGGCGTCGAGCGTGCCGAGGATCAGGGCCCGTTCGATGCTGAGCAGCACGATGTCCGGGTACTCGTCGGCGAGCGCGGCGATGCGCTCCTCCAGGCCGTCCCACCGGCCGCCCTGGAGGTCCAGGGTCAGCAGGGTGGCCTGGCCGTACACCCCCAGGTACGGGATGCCCGAACGGTCGGCGGGCTCCCGGTTGCGGGACAGCAACTCGCGGGCGCGGGCGTCGTGGCCCAGCTCGGTGGCGAAGGTGCCGGTGTTGTGCACGGCACGGGCGGTCTGCCGGGCCACCTCCTGGTCCTGCGAGTCGCGCGGCAGCCGGTCCACCAGGGACCAGAGCGCGGGGTCGCCCTCGCGCGCCATCAGGGTGATCCGCGATGCCTGCACCGCCGCCCGGATGCCGTCGTTGCGGGAGTCGGCCACGGCGGCCTCGGCCCGGTCCATCCACTCCCCGGCGCGCTCGACGGCGCCGTCCCACTCGTTCATCGCGAGCGCGACCATCGCCCGGGCCGCCCGCTCCGGGCGGCTCGCCAGTTCGGTGGCGGCCCGCTCGACCTCCTCGAAGCCCGCGCGGTCGCCGGCCTGCGTGATCATCAGCAGGCCCAGGCCGAGGCGGGCCTCGCCGCGGGTGGCGTCGGACAGCTGCGGGTCGGACACGATGTGGCGCAGCAGCGCGGCGTTGGCGGTGTAGTCCGCACCGAAGGACGCGATGCGGGCCAGGGCGAGCGCGGCGCGGGATCTCAACTCCTGGTCGAGCCGGGGTTCTTCGAGGATCTGCCGCAGCAGCGTGGCGGCCGTGCCGGTGTCGCCCACGGCGATCGCCTGGTCGGCGGCCTCCTCCGCCCGGCTCAGCCACGCCGCGCGGTCGCCGAGGGCACGGGTGTGGTGGGCGATCTGGACCAACGGGACCGGCCTGCGGGCCTGGAGCGTCTCGATCGCGGTCCGGTGCAGCCGTCGGCGCCCCGGTCCCGGTACGTGCTGGTAGGCGACCTGCTGGGCCAGCACGTGGCGGAAGGCGTACTGGCCGGAGTCGGTCTCGCGCAGGACCGAGGCCGCCAGCGCCTCGGTGATGCCCCGGGCACCCTCCGCCGGGTCGAGCCCGGCGACCTCGGTGAGCAGCGGCTCGGTGGCGGGCACGGCGAGCACGGCGGCCGCGTCCACGACGGCCGCACCGGCCGGCGACAGCTCGACCAGCCGCTCGGTGACGGCCTCGCGCAGCCCGTAGGGCGCGTCCGCGCGGTGCAGCCGCTCCGCCGCGCCGTCGTAGCCGCGCTGCCGGCCCTGGTCGCGCAGGGTGATCAGGTCCTCCACCGCCACCAGCGGGAGCCCCTCGCTGCGCTGGTGGAGGGCCCGGCCCAGCGCCCGGGTCGCGTGGTGGCCGAGGGTGGCGGTCGCCAGCTCCTGGATGTCGTCCTCGCCGAGGGCGTCCAGGCGGACGGTTGCGCCGCCGACCCCCGGCGGGTGGCGGTACGCCGCGCCGAGCGGCGGGACCCCGGGGCCCAGGTCCTCGGCCCGGTAGGTGAGGACCAGGGCGAGCCGGTCCGGGAGGTCCCGGGCCAGCAGCAGGAGCAGGTCCCGGGTGGCCTCGTCGACCCAGTGCAGGTCCTCCACCACCAGGACGACCGGACCGATCGAGGCGAGGAAGGACCGCACGGCCTGGACCAGCCGGTGCCGCTCGACGTGCGGGTCCCCGGCCGGTTCGGGGGCGGGCGGCAGGCGGTCGGCCAGGTCCGGGAGCAGGGGGGCCAGGGCTCCCGCGGTCGGCGGGACCCCCGCCGTGGGCAGCCAGTCGCCGGCCTTGTGCAGCGCGTCCACCACCGGGCTGAACGGGAACGGCTCGCGCAGCGGGTGGCACGAGCCGGTGAGCACCCGGCCGCCCTCCGCGGCGAGCACCAGCGCCGCCTCGTGCACCAGCCGGGACTTGCCGATCCCGGCCTCGCCCTCGACCAGGACGACCGCCGGCGGCTGCCGGACCGCGGCCAGCAGCACCCCGAGCTCGTGCTGCCGCCCCACGAACGGGAGGTCGCCGCCCGTCGCGGGGGAACCGGGGCCGAGGACCTTCACCACGAGCGTCAGCCTCCTGGACCGTCGTGCGGGACCGGCCCGGCGCGCTCGCCGGACGGCTCCGGGGCCCGTCACCGGACCCTGCTGTCGATGCTACCGATCTTGAGCGGGCCGGGCGGAGCACGCCCTGGCAGTCGGCCGCCGTCAGTCGCCGGCGCGCCGCCGACGACTCCGTACCAGCACCTGACGGCGGATCATGCCCCGCCGACCGGTACCTCACGGTCACCGGGTCTCCGGCGGGCGCCCCCGCCCCAGTGCCGGGGAGGTGACGCTCCGTCAAGCCCCCGGAGTACGTGTCCGGTCCACGGCGCCGACTACGGGTACGTATTCCGGCCGGCCCTGATTGTCCCGGCGCCGTCGGGTACGGCACCTTCGGAGCCGTCGCGGGCACGCCACCTCCGTGCCGGACGCCTCGGGAGCCTGCACCTCCCCCGGTCCGCCGCGTCGCGCGGTGGCCCTCCCCCGGATCGCTCCGCGGCGGCCGACCGCTCCCCGGAAGGCGCTGCACGACCCGGCTCCGTGCCGACCGCCGCACCCGACCGGCCCCTCGGCACCCGCCCGCACCCACCGATCCACCGCTCCCGACGCCCTTTCCCTGCCGACCCCAAGCGGAAGACATCCACGATGCGACGCCCCACCCTCCCGCTCCCCTCCTCCCGCGCCCTCGCGCGGGCGGCCGCACTGCCCGCCACCGCGCTGCTCCTCGCGACCTCCCAGGTCGCGATGCCCGTCGCGCACGCCGCCACCACCGCGGCCACCAGCGGCAACCTGCTGAAGAACGCGGGCGCCGAGGACACCGACCACTGCACGAACAACGGCACCGACACGATGGCCGTCAACGGCTGGACGATCGAGTCCGGCGCTCCCGACGTCGTCTGCTACGGCGCGAACGACTACCCCGACGTGTCGTCCCCGGGCTCGCCCAACCGCGGCAACCAGTTCTTCGCCGGCGGCGGCGCCGGGGACTCCGCGCTGTCCCAGACCGTCGACGTGTCGGCGGCACACACCGCCGTCGACCGGGGCAGCGTGCCGTTCAGCCTCTCCGGCTGGCTCGGCGGCTACTGGAACCAGAACGACCGCGTCGGCATGACCGCCACCTTCCTCGACGCCGACGGCGAACCGCTCGACTCCGCCGTCATCGACCCCGTCACCAACGACGACCGCGGCAACCGGGGCGGCATGCTCTACCGCGAGACGACCGGCGACGTCCCCGCGGGTACCCGGACGATCCGGGTGGACCTGGACTTCACCTGGACCTCCGGAAAGACCACCGACGGCTACGCCGACGACCTGTCCCTCACCATCGGCACGAAGCTGCCGATACCGAAACCGCCGGTCACCAGCGCGAACCTGCTGCAGGACCCCGGGGCCGAGGACGTCGCGGAGTGCTCGACGTACGGCAAGGACGGCATGACCGTCCCCGGCTGGACGATCACCTCGGGCGAGCCGAACGCGGTCTGCTACGGCGCGCCGGACTATCCGGACGCGTCGTCACCGCGCTCCCCCGACTCGGGCCGGCAGTTCTTCGCCGGCGGTGGTACGGGGGACTCCGGGCTCTCCCAGACCGTCGACGTGTCGGCGGCGCACACCGCCGTCGACCGCGGCGGCGTGCCGTTCAAGCTCTCCGGCTGGCTCGGCGGCTACTGGAACCAGAACGACCGCGTCGGCATGACCGCCACCTTCCTCGACGCCGACGGCGACCCGATCGGCTCCTCGGTCATCGATCCCGTCACCAACGGCGACCGCGGCAACAAGGGCGGGATGCTGTACCGCTCCGCCACCGGGGACGTCCCCGCCGGCACCCGGACGATCCGGGTGGACCTGGACTTCACCTGGACCTCCGGGAACACCACCGACGGCTACGCCGACGACCTCTCCCTCACCATCGGGGCCAATCTGCCGGCCCCGAAGCTGACCGCTCCGGTGTCCAGGGTGCCCGGCTTCGACCACGTCTTCGTGGTCTACCTGGAGAACCAGGACTACGGCGACATCATCGGCAACACCTCGGAGGCCCCGTACCTCAACAGCCTGCTGGACTCCGGCACCTCGCTGACGCAGTCGTACGCCACGACCCACCCCTCGGACCCGAACTACGTCGCGCTGGCGGCCGGCGCCCTGCACGGCCTGTACGACAACAGCATCGGCAGCACGCGGATCGACGCCCCGCACATCGGCAACACCGTCGATGCGGCCGGCAAGACCTGGAAGGCCTACACGGAGGGCGCCAACGGCAACTGCGACACGACCTCGCACGGGGACTACTGGGCCGACCAACTGCCGTTCAACTTCTTCACCAGCATGCGCGACGACACCTCGCCGTCCGGCTACTGCGCCCAGCACGAGCAGCCGCTGACCAGGATGTTCTCCGACCTGAAGTCGACCGCGACCACGCCGAACTTCGCCTGGTTCGAGGCCAACGAGTGCCACGACATGGAGGGTTGCGGCACCTCCGCCGGCGACGGCTGGCTCCGGGACACCCTGCCCGCCCTCTTCGACTCGCCCGCCTGGACCCAGCAGAAGTCCCTGCTGATCGTCACCTTCGACGAGGGCCGGAGCAAGTCCTTCGGCCCGGGCCACCCCAACCAGGTGCCCACCCTGCTGCTCGGCTCCAAGGGCACGGTGAAGGCCGGGTACAGCAGCGACGAGCGCACCGACCAGTACGGCCTGCTGCGCACCGTCGACCGCGCACTGGGCCTCCAGCCGCTGACGAACAACGACGCCTACGCGGCAACCGTCAACGACGCGTGGACCCACCCGGCCGCCGGGTCCCCGGCCTCGCCGGTCCCGTTCTCGGTCGCCCCCGTGGTGAAGGCCCCGCGCAACCGGAACTGACCGCCGGTCACGCCACGACCGGCACGGGGCGGGCCCGCCT
>NZ_JBHYKG010000209.1:0-15002 GCF_042741245.1 Kitasatospora sp. NPDC058965 | reverse complement strand
GGTGTCGGCGGTGGGGCTGCCGGTGTCGTTGGCCCCGGCGGTCGGGAACACGCCGGGTGCGGTGCGGGTGGAGACGGTCGACCGTGCCGGGGCGCAGGCGGCGGACGTGGACGGTCTGCTGGTGGGGCTGACCCGGGCGGACGGGGACGCGGCCGGGGGCAGGGTCGCGGTCTCGGTGGACTACTCGGCCATCATCCAGGCGTACGGGGGTGGTTGGGCCTCGCGGTTGCACCTGGTGCAGTTGCCGTCGTGTGCGCTGACCACGCCGGAGCTGGCGGAGTGCCGTACCCAGGTGCCGTTGCAGACGGCCAACGACCCGGTGACGCACCGGCTGACCGCGACCGTGGCGGTGGCGGGTGACGCTCCGTCGGGCGGCTCGGGCGTGAAGGCGCTGGGCTCGGGTGCGGCGCGGGCGGCGGGTACGGCGACCACCACGGCGGTGGCGGCGGTCGCGGGGACCAGCGGCTCGCAGGGCAACTACGGGGCCACCCCGCTCTCGGCCTCCGGCTCGTGGGCGCAGAACTCCTCGGGGGCGTTCACGTACGAGGTGCCGATCTCGACACCGCCTTCGCTCGGTGGCGCGACGCCCTCGGTGGCTCTCGACTACGACTCGCAGTCGGTGGACGGCGAGACGTCGGCCCGCAACTCGCAGTCCTCGTGGATCGGCGACGGCTGGAGCTACAGCCCGGGGTACATCGAGCGGTCCTACAAGTCCTGCGGCAACGACGGCATCACGGGCTCCGGTGACGAGTGCTGGGCGGGCTGGAACGCGACCCTGTCGCTCGGCTCCCACAGCGGCCAACTGGTTCGGGACAGCGGCGGTCAGTACCACCTCGTGGGCGACGACAGCACGAAGGTCGAGGAGCTGACGGGCGCCTCCAACGGCCTGTGGAACGGCGAGTACTTCAAGGTCACCACCACCGACGGCACCCAGTACTACCTGGGCCTGAACCACGCCCCGGGCACCACGAGCGACCCCGCGACCAACAGCGCCTGGGGCGAGCCGGTCTACATGCCCAAGTCGGGCGACCCCTGCTACAGCAGCAGCAAGGGCAACGCCTCGCAGTGCGCCGCCGAGCCGGGATGGCGGTTCAACCTCGACTTCGTCGTCGACCCGCACGGCAACCTGCAGCGGTACGACTGGAACAACGAGACCAACTGGTACAACATGGGCAACGGTCAGTCCAACGGTGCCGGCGGGCAGATGACCGCCTACACCCGCGGCGGCTACCTGACCCAGATCTCCTACGGCTACCAGCTGGCCGACGAGCAGGCGGGTCGCGACCCGGGTGCCAAGGTCGTGTTCAACGTGGCGCAGCGGTGCACCACGGACCCGACCACCTGTCAGGCCTCCAACCTGAACGCCACCACGGCGCCGAACTGGCCGGACACGCCGTACGACCTCAACTGCGCGTCCAACGCGGCGACCACGGGTAGTGGCGCCTGCACCAACGGTGGGCCGAGCTTCTGGTCGACCTACCGGCTGAGCTCGATCGCCACCTCGGTCAAGGTCGGCTCCTCCTGGCAGCCGGTGGACACCTGGACGTTGACGCACCTGTTCTCGGACGCGGGCGGCACCATGGACCCGGTCACCGGCAAGACGGTCGACCCCAAGGACGCGGGCGCCCTGCAGTCGGTGATGTGGCTGTCCCAGATCCAGCGCACCGCGCAGGACACCAGCGCCGGCGGCAGCGGGACCATCACCACCGATCCGATCACCTTCACCGGTGTGGAGATGGACAACCGGGTCGACGGCCTGACACCCGCGGCCCCGCCGCTGTACCACCCGCGCATCTCCAGTCTGCAGACGGAGACCGGCGAGTCGATCGCCGTCACCTACCGCGATCCCGAGTGCTCCCGGGTGAACAACCACATGCCGGCGTCCCCGGACTCCGACACCATGGCCTGCTACAACGTCAACTGGTCGACCCCGGGAGCCGTGACCCCGATCAGTGACTGGTTCCAGAAGACCCTGGTGGCCCAGGTCTCCGACAACGACGCCACCAAGGCCAACTCGCCGGCCGTGGTGACCAAGTACACCTATTCCGGCGGCGCCGCCTGGCACCGCAACGACTCGGACATGGCGGACGACCAGTACCGGACCTGGGACCAGTTCCGCGGCTACCGCACGGTCACCACCCAGACCGGCTCGGCCCCGGACCCGATCACCCAGAGCACCGTCAACTACCTGCAGGGCATGGACGGTGACTACAAGGCCGACGGCAGCAAGCGCTCCGTCAGCCTGGCCGATTCCACCGGCGGATCGGTCACGGACAGCCCTTGGCTGGTCGGCACCGCCCAGGAGACGGACACCTACGACCACGCAGGTGGCACGATCGTCACCAAGGTCCTGGTGGCGGCCAGCACGTACACCGTGACGGCCAGCAGCCCGCGGACCGCCTGGACCTCCAAGACCCCGGCCCCGGCGACCCTCTCCACCCTGCCCGACCTGACGGCCCGCCGAATCCAGAGCAGCTCGCAGCGCACCCTCTCGCTGCTGGCGAACGGGACGTGGCGGACCACTCAGAGCAACACCAGCTACGACGGCCTGGGGCGGGTGTCCCAGGCCGACAACAAGGGCGACGTGTCGGTGCCCACGCAGGAGACCTGCAGCACCACCAGTTACGCCAACCCGCCTGCCGCCAACCCGATGATGCTGGCCTACCCGAGCGAGACCCTCACGGTCGCGGGCCCCTGCGGCACCACGGCAGGCAGCAGCACCACGATCAGCGACAAGCGCGCCTACTACGACGGTGACGGCAGCCGGACCAACCTGGGCACCTTCGGCCAGCTCGGCAGTACCGCGAACGTGACCGCTACGCAGTCGGTCGTCTCCTACGACGGCTCGGGCAATCCGGTCTACCAGACCGACACGGCCAGCACTTTCGACCAGTACGGCCGCACCACCAAGCAGGTCGACGCGCTGGGCGCGGCGACCAGCACCAGTTACACCCCGGCCGGCGGAACCCTGCCCACGGGCACCACCGTGACCAACCAGCTCGGCTGGAGCACCAGCACCACGCTGGCGCCGGCCCGGGCGCTGGCCACCCACGTGGTCGACGCCAACGGTCGGGTCACCGACCTGACCTACGACGCCCTCGGCCGCCGCACCGCCGTCTGGCTGCCCGGCCGGACCAAGGGCACCCAGACCGCTGACAAGCTGTTCAGCTACGCGATCAGCGGTGCGGGCAACCCGAGCCCGCCCAGCGTGACCACCCAGACGCTGCGGGAGGACAACAGCTACGGCGTGGAGATCTCCATCTTCGACGGCCTGCTGCGGGAGCGCCAGAAGCAGACCACCACGGCCGACAACAGTGCCGGGCGGCTGATCTCCTCCACCCACTACGACAGCCACGGCTGGACCTACAGCAACGTGCCCGTCTACGCGGACACCGCCAACGCCCCGTCCAGCACGCTGTTCGTGGAGACCGAGAACACCCTGCCGGCCGAAACCGTCTTCGGTTACGACGGCCTGGGCCACCAGGTCAAGAAGACGCTGTACTCCAAGGCCGCGCCGCTCTGGTCCAGCACGACGGTCTACGCCGGCGCGGACGAGGTGGACCTCACCCCGCCGTCCGGCGGCACGGCCACGTCGACCTTCATCGACGGGCTCGGTCGCACCACCGCCATCGTCAAGCACGGTGGCACCGGACTGGGGGACGTGACCACCAGGTTCACCTACACGCCGACCGGCCGGACCGCCGCGGTGACCGACACGGTCGGCAACGCCCGTTCCTACGGCTATGACGTGCTGGGTCGGCAGACCTCGCAGAGTGACGCCAACTCGGGCAACAGCACCACTGGGTACGACGCAGCCGGCAACGTGGTCAGCAGCACCGACGGTCGCGGTCAGACGTTGTCGTACACCTATGACGTGCTCGGTCGCAAGACTGCCGAGTACGCCGGCAGCAACACGGCGGACCAGACCCAGCAACTCGCCGGCTGGGTCTACGACACGCTGGCCAAGGGCCAGGTGACATCGTCCACCCGCTACGTGGGCGGCTCCGGATCGACCGGCAGCGCGTACACCCAGGCGGTCACCGGTTACAACACGGCCTACCAGCCGACCGGTACCTCCGTCACGATCCCGGCGGCCGAGGGCAAGCTGGCCGGTACCTACTCGCTCGGCTCGCAGTACACGCCCAACGTCGGCCTGCTGTCGGACCAGATCTACGGGAACGAGGGCGGTCTGCCGTCCGAGGACCTCGGGTTCGGCTACAACCTCCAGGGCGGTCAGGTCTCCAGCGGCTCCGACTTCGCCCCCTACCTGGACCTGGCCTCGTACAGCCCGCTCGGCCAGATCCAGCAGTCCACGTACGGTGTCCTCGGCAAGCAGGTCCGCACCGCGCAGACCTACGACGACGCCACCAAGCGTCTGACCACCAACCGGGTCTCGCTGCAGCCGGCCAGCACGAACCCGATTTCGTCGACCACCTACGGCTACGACCAGGCGGGCAACCTCACCACGACCAGTGAGCTGCAGTCCTCCGGCGGTACCGATCAGGTCTTCGACACCCAGTGCTACCAGTACGACGGTCTGGACCGGCTCACCACGGCGTGGACCGACACCGGTGGCCAGACCAGTCCCACCGCCGGCCAGCTGGCCAAGTGCAACAGCACCGCGCCGACCCCGGCGACCCTCGGCGGCCCGTCCGCGTACTGGCTGAGCTGGCAGTACGACCTGCTCGGTGACCGGACCAAGCAGGTGAGCCACGACCTCACCGGGAACGCGGCCAACGACACCACCCAGACCAGCAGCTATCCGGGGAACGGCACCACCACCGCGGCTCAGCCGGACGCGGTGAGCGGCATCACCACCAGCAACCCGACCAGTGGCAGCAGCACGCTGACCGCCGGCTACGACACCGCGGGCAACACCACCAGCCGCACCGTCAGCGGGGTGAGCGCCTCGACCCAGACCTTCACCTACGACCAGGAGGGCCGCACCCAGTCCGTCACCACCAAGCAGGGCAGCAGTAACGCGCAGACGGCGTCGTACCTGTACGACGCCGGCGGCAACCTGCTGATCCAGCACAGCAGCAACACGGCCACGCTCTACCTGTTCGGCGGGGCCGAGCAGCTGACCCTGACCGGAAGTACGGTCAGCGGTCTGCGCTACTACACCAACCCCGACGGCACGTCGATCGTCCGCGCCAGCAACGGCAACGTCACCTACCAGCCGACGAACCCGCAGCACACCGCTCAGCTCCAGGTCGACTCCAAGACGCTGACGGTCACCCGCCGCTCCTACGACCCGTACGGCAACACGCGCGGCGCACTGCCGGGCAGTTGGGCCGACAATCGCGGGTACCTCGGGCAGCCGGCCGATCCGAGCAGCGGACTCGACCTGCTGGGGGCCCGGAACTACGACCCGACCATCGGTAGGTTCCTGACCCGGGACCCGCTGTTCGAGGCCGGCGACATCAACCAGACGGGTGGCTACACCTACTCGGGCGACAACCCGACCACCAGTAGCGACCCCGACGGACTGCGCCAGCTCTGCGGCATCGACGGTGAGCCGGACTGCCCGAGCAATCAGGCACCGGCCCACATCTACAGCTACATGGATCCGATGGCCTGTGCCACGCTCAACTGCTACCAGCAGCTGACGGGCGAGGTTCATGACCTGTCCGACCGGCAGGACCAGCTCAGCCGCTACGCGTTGTCCTGCACCACCTCGGCGTGCGTGCAGGCCGGCCTGGACGCGCTGGGTCCGGTCACCACCGACGGCAAGGGCGTGATCACCGACCTGACGGCCGTGCGGGCCCAGGCCCAGGCGGACAAGGCGGCACAGGACGCCAAGGACGCTGCCGCCAAGAAGAGCAAGAAGAAGGACTGCGGGCTGTTCAGCCTCTGCACCCTGGGCAAGGTGGCCGATGCCACCGGCGTGACCGACGCCGTGCACGGCCTCAAGGCGGCCTACGACTGGAGCGCGGACTTCGTCCACAACAACAGCCAGGTGCTGGGCTGGGTCGAGTTGGGCCTGGGTATCGTGTCCATGATTACCCCGCTCGGCTGGATCGCCACGGCGGCGTTGATCACCGGCACGGTGCTGACCGCGGCCAGTACCGCGGACAGTTGCGCCAATCACGACAAGACGGGGTGCACGGCCGGAATCCTCTCGCTCGGGATGTCCGGTGTCGGCACTGGAGCAGGGCGGCTGGCGAAGGGGATACTCGCCGATGCGAAGGCGGCCTCACTGCTGAAGAAGCCGATCTACTACGCGATCGGCGGTTTCATGAAGGCCGACGCGTTCGTGGCCAACCTCGCCTCCAACGGAGCGAGTCTGGCAGGTGCCGTGCACGGTCAGTGGCCCAACTAGTGTGAACGGTGCGGATCGGGCCGAGCGGCCCGGGAAAGGGGCGCTGGGGTGTCGGACCGCAGACCTCGGATCGAGCAGTTGACAGGTGACCAGAAGCTGCCGTGGACCGTGCGGCGCCGGCTCGCCCGGGTCAGGGCAGAAGGCCGGACCGGCCTGCTGATGCACGCCTCGATCCGGGAGCCGGTGCGGAGCATGTCGCTCAAGTCCCCGGTGGTGAGCGTGGCAGAGCACCGGCAGGTGCTCTGCAGCGCGAGCAAGGACGGTCACTTGCCCAAGTTCGTGGCCCTGGACCCCGGGACGCATCGCTTGCAGTTGGCAGTTGTCAGACTGCGCGGTGGCTCCACCTCCTGCGAGCAGGTGGTGGAGCTCGCACCCGGTCAGGTGTACCTGGCCTTGTGCGACCCGCTCCAGCCCAACGTCTTCTACCACCGGAGCCTCCCCGAGGACCTCTGGACGCTGGGTACGGTCTGACCGAGCAGAACGGGGTGCCGCGGGGGTTGCGGGCGCTGCCCGGCGCAGAGGTGGCAAGGTGGAGCCGTGTCACCACTGAGCACCCGTCGTTCCGGCGGTTCCGCCACCGGTTGGCGGCCGCGGAACGGCGGTCCCCCGAACCCCACGGTGCGCCGGCCGCTGCCGCGGGCCCTGGTGCGGACCCTGGGCCGGCCGCTGCCGGGGGCGAACCTGCTCATCTGGGTGCTCCCGTTCAGTACGGCCCTGTCGGTAGCGGTCCGGATCGCGGTGGCGGTCGGCGCGGTCCTGATGCTGGGGCAGTCGGTCTGGTCGGAGCTGCGGACCTCGGTCGAGTTCCGTCCCCGCGAACTGGTGATCACCAACTCGCTCACCCGGTACACGGTCCGTGCCGACGAGATCCGGGAGATCGGGGTCAGCGGGATCTCCTCCGGCCTGCCCGAGTTCCTCCGCTCCGGCGTGCGGATCACCCGCACCGACGGTCGGTTGATCCACCTGCAGGGCAGCCTCGGTCTGTCGGAGCACCGCCGCACCGTGCTCTGCGACACCCTGCACGACTGGGCCCGCGCCAACGGCGTGGACACGGCCTTCAGACTGCTCGGCCCGGCGAAGCGCTGGTCCGACTGAGGTCCGACGACACCAGCACCTGCTGATCGGCCCCCGGACACGCCTCGTGTCCGGGGGCCGACCCACGTCTGCCGGCGCCCGATCGGGATGTGTGTGATGCGCGGTGGTGCGTGGAGAGATTTTCGGCCAGATCATCAAATCCTGGTGGCGCCGGTGAATCTCATGGTGCGGTCCTGAACGCCCGTGGTCAGGCAGGCTGCCGGATCCCTCCGCGCGTGGGATCGGAGGCGGACGGGGCGGGTGAGCCTCAGAGTGTCCGAGTTACAGCCTTGTGGCGTGGGTCGGATGGTCCTATCGTCCGCGGAACCGGGGTGGGGCGGCTCGATGCCGGGCTGCGGCATGCCCTCCGGGGTTCCGGTCCGACCAATGGGGGGTCAAAGACGTGCGCGTCCGATGGAGAACGAGCGGAGGTCCCGCGGGCCGGGCCCGTGATCGGGTGGGTGGGCGGATCCGTCGGCGGCTGGCCGTCGGGCTGGCCGTCGTTGCCCTCTCGACGATCGCCCCGCTGGCCGAGGCACAGACCGTGGTGGGTGGCTACCAGTACAAGGGCGGTCTGTGGGCCGCAGATCCGATGCCGACCCAGCCGCTGGTGAAGGGCAGCCCGGCGGGTGCCTCCACGGCCGGGAAGGCCGTCCCGGAGCCGGCCGGTTCGCGGGCGCTGACCGCGCACCGGTCGGCCGAACCGCACTGGCCCGCGGCCGCCACCAGTACCGTGGAGCTCGGCGGCAGTGCCGCGGGCCAGGTCACGGTGACGGCTCCGGCCGACGGCCTTCGCAGCGTGGCGGCGCCCTTCGCGGCCGCCACTACGCCTTCGTCGGTGCGGGTCACCACGGTCGACCACGCCACCGCCCGCGCGGCGAACGTGGACGGGCTGATGGTGGGTCTGGACCGGGCCGACGGTTCGGGCGCGCCCGGCCGGGTCCAGGTCTCGGTGGACTACTCGGCCATCACGCAGGCGTACGGCGGCGGTTGGGCCTCGCGGTTGCACCTGGTGCAGTTGCCGGCCTGTGCCCGGACGACACCGCAGTTGGCGCAGTGCCAGGCGTGGACGCCGCTGGTCACCAGCAACGACCCGGTGACGCACCGGCTGACGGCGAGCGTGGCGCTTCCCGCGTCCGCGCCCGGCACCGGCGGTGCGCGGGCGATGAGCACGATGGCGGTGCCGATGGCGGCCTCCGCGTCGGGCACCACGGTCGCGGCGGTCGCCGGGACCGGTGGTTCCCAGGGCGACTACACCGCCACCTCGCTCTCCGCATCGGGCGCGTGGTCCCAGTCGGGGTCCGGTGGCTTCAGCTACAACTACCCGATCCCGCTGCCGACATCGCTGGGCGGCACCACTCCCTCGGTGGCGCTGGCCTACGACTCGCAGGCGATCGACGGCGAGACCTCGGCGCGCAACTCGCAGTCGTCCTGGATCGGCGACGGCTGGAGCTACAGCCCGGGGTTCATCGAGCGCCAGTACAAGTCCTGTGCCAACGACGGCATCACGGGCTCGGCGGACCGCTGCTGGGCGGGCTGGAACGCGACGATCTCGCTCGGCTCGCACAACGGGCAGCTGGTGCGGGACGGCAACGGCGTCTACCACCTGCAGAGTGACGACGGCACCAAGGTCGAGGACCTGACGGGTGCGTCGAACGGCCTGTGGAACGGTGAGTACTTCAAGGTCACCACGACCGACGGCACCCAGTACTACCTCGGCCTGAACCACGCCCCGGGCACCACCTCCGACGCGGCCACCAACTCCGCCTGGGGCGAGCCGGTCTACACCCCGAAGTCCGGTGACCCGTGCTACGACGGCAGCAAGGGCAACAACTCCTTCTGCGCGAACACGGGGTGGCGGTTCAACCTGGACTTCGTCGTCGACCCGCACGGCAACGTGCAGCGCTACGACTGGTCGCCGGAGACCAACTACTACAACCGGGGTGCCGGCCAGTCCAACGGCACCGGCGGCACGCTGACCCAGTACACCCGGGGCGGCTCCCTGGCCCAGATCTCCTACGGCTACCAGCTGGCCGACGAGCTGGCCGGCCGTGACCCGGCGGCCAAGGCCGTGTTCACCACCACCCAGCGCTGCACGGTCGACCCGACCACGTGCGGGACCCTGAACAGCAGCACGGCGCCGAACTGGCCGGACACGCCGTACGACCTCAACTGCACCAGTGGCATGGCAACGTCGGGCACCGGCAGCAACGTCTGCCAGGTCGGCTCGCCGACCTTCTGGTCCAGTTACCGGCTGCAGTCGATCAAGACCTCGGTCAAGGTCGGCTCCGGCTGGCAGGACGTGGACTCCTGGGCGCTGACCCAGCTGTTCTCCGATGCCGGCGGCACGATGGATCCGGTCACCGGCAAGACGGTGGACCCGAAGGACGCGGGCGCGCTGCAGTCGGTGATGTGGCTGTCGCAGATCCAGCGCACCGGTCTGGACACCTCGGCCGGCGGCAGCGGGACCATCGCCCTGGACCCGACCACCTTCACCGGTGTGGAGATGGACAACCGGGTCGACGGCCTGACGCCGGCGGCGCCGCCGCTGTACCACCCGCGGATCTCCAGCCTGCAGACCGAGACGGGCGAGTCCGCCGCGGTCACCTACCGGGCGCCGGAGTGCTCGCGGGTCAACAACACCATGCCGGCGTCCCCGGACTCCGACACGATGGCCTGCTACAACGTCAACTGGACCACCCCGGGCGGCGTCACGCCGATCAGTGACTGGTTCCAGAAGACCCTGGTCGCGCAGATCTCGGACAACGACGCCACCAAGGCCAACTCGCCCGCCAGGGTGACCACGTACAGCTACAGCGGTGGTGCGGCCTGGCACCGCAACGACTCCGACCTGGTCGACGACCAGTACCGCACCTGGGACCAGTTCCGCGGCTACCGCACCGTGACCGTCCAGACCGGCTCGGCCCCGGACCCGATCACCCGGAAGAGCACCAGTTACTTCCAGGGCATGGACGGCGACTACAAGGCCGACGGCACCCAGCGGTCCGTCAACCTGACCAACAGTCTCGGCGAGGCCGGCACCGACAGCAACTGGCTGGCCGGCACCGCCCAGGAGAGCGACACCTACAACCAGGCCGGCGGCACCGTCATCGGCAAGACCCTGACCTCCGTCCCGGGCACCACCGCCACGGCGAGCAGTTCGCGCACCGCGTGGACGTCCAAGACCCCGGCACCGGCGAAGCTCTCCACCCTGCCGGACCTGACGGCCCGTCGCACCCAGAGCACCTCGCAGCGCACCCTTTCCCTGCTGGCGAACGGCAGTTGGCGTACCACCCAGGTCAACACCGGCTACGACGCCCTGGGTCGAGTGGTGCAGAGCGACAACAAGGGCGACGTCTCGGCACCCGCCCAGGAGGTGTGCACCTCCACCACCTACGCCAGCCCGCCCACGGTCAACCCGATGATGCTCAGCTACCCGAGCGAGGTGCTCGCCGTGGCGGGCCCCTGCGGAACCGCACCGACGGCGAGCAGCACGGTGAGTGACACCCGGACCTACTACGACGGGGACGGCAGCCTGACCAACCTCCCCGCCTTCGGGCAACTGGGGGCCAACGGCTACGCCACCGCCAAGCAGTCCGTCCAGTCCTACAACGCGGCAGGCGCGGCCGTCTTCCAGATCGACGGCGCGACCGGCTACGACCAGTACGGGCGGGTCACCAGGCAACTGGACGCCGCCGGCTCGGCCACCAGCACCAGCTACAGCCCGGCCACCGGCACGCTGCCCACCGGCAGCACGGTGACCAACCCGCTCGGCTGGACCAGCAGCACCACGCTGGCTCCGGGCCGCGCCCTGCCGACCCGGACCGTGGACGCCAACGGCCGGACCACCGACGTGGTCTACGACGCCTTCGGCCGTCGCACCGCCGTCTGGCTTCCGGGCCGGACCAAGGGCACGCAGACCGCCGACAAGGTGTTCAGCTACGCGGTCAACGGCGCCGGCAACCCGAACCCGTCCAGCGTGACCACCCAGACGCTGCGCGAGGACAACAGTTACAGCGTCAGCGTGGCCATCTACGACGGCTTCCTGAAGCAGCGCCAGGTCCAGACGACCACGGCCGACAACAGCGCGGGCCGACTGATCTCCTCCACCCACTACGACAGCCACGGCTGGACGTACAGCAGCGTGCCCGCCTACGCGGACGCCGCCAACGCCCCGTCCGGCACGCTCTTCGTCGAGGTGGAGAACACCCTGCCGGCCGAGACCGTCTACGGGTACGACGGCAGCGGCCGGGTGGTCAGCCAGACCGCGTTCAGCAAGGCCGCGGCGCTGTGGACCTCGACCAGCGCCTACCCCGGTGCGGACGAGACCGACACCACTCCGCCGTCCGGCGGGACGCCCACCTCGACCTACACCGACGGGCTCGGCCGCACCACCGCGACCGTCAAGCACGCCGGCACCGGCATCGGCGACGTGACGACCCGCTACACCTACACCTCGGCGGGCCGGACCGCGACCGTGGCCGACACCAACGGCACCACCTGGTCCTTCGGCTACGACCTGGCGGGCCGCCAGACCTCGCAGACCGATCCGGACGCAGGGACGGGCACCACCGCCTACGACGCGCTGGGCCGGGTGACCAGCAGCACCGATGCCCGCGGGCAGAGCCTCTCCTACACCTACGACCTGCTCGGCCGGAAGACCGGTGAGTACGCCGGCCTCGGCACTGCCGACCCGGCCAAGCAGCTGACCGGCTACGTCTACGACACGCTCGCCAAGGGGCAGCTGACCTCGTCGACCCGGTACGTCAACGGCGCCGCGTACACCACGGCGGTCAACGGCTACACCACGGCCTACCAGTCCACCGGTACCACCATCACCGTCCCGTCCGTCGAGGGCGCGCTGGCGGGGTCGTACAGCATGACCGCGCGGTACACCCCGAACACCGGCCTGCTCTCGGACAGCGTCTACAACGGTGACGGCGGGTTGGTCCCGGAGGACGTGGGATACGGGTACAACCTGCAGGGCGGGCTGGTCTCCCAGGGGTCGGACTTCGCGCCGTACCTGGACCTGGCCTCCTACAGCCCCAAGGGCCAGATCCAGCAGTCCACCTACGGGGTGCTCGGCAAGCAACTGCGCACCGCGCAGACCTACGACGACGCGACCGGCCGTCTGACCACCAACCGGGTCAGCCTGCAGACCGCGTCCACCAACCCGATCTCGTCCACCACCTACGGGTACGACCAGGCCGGCAACCTCACCGGGAACAGTGAGTTGCAGTCGTCCGGCGGGACCGACCAGGTCTTCGACACGCAGTGCTTCCAGTACGACGGCCTCGATCGGCTGACCACGGCCTGGACCGACACGTCCGGGCTGACCGGTGCGACGGCGGGGCAGCTGGCGCGGTGCGGCACCGCCGGTCCGGCCCCGGCCACCATCGGCGGCCCCGCACCGTACTGGCAGAGCTACAGCTACAACCTGGCCGGGGACCGCACCCAGCAGGTCCAGCACGACGTCACGGGCAACACCGCCAAGGACGTCACGCAGACCAGCGCGTACCCGACCAACGGGGTGCAGCCGCACACCCAGTCCACCGTCACCACCACCGGTCCGAGCGGGACCAGCACCCAGGCCGACCAGTACGACCAGGCCGGCCACACCACCGCCCGGACCACCACCGGCGTCTCGCCGGTGAGCCAGACCCTCGGCTACGACGCCGAGGGCCGCACCAGCACGGTGGTCAGCACCGGGCCGGGCGGTTCGCAGACCGCCGGCTACCTCTACGACGCCGACGGCAACCTGCTGATCCAGCGCGGCCAGAGCAGCACCACGCTGTACCTGTTCGGCGGCAAGGAGCAGTTGACCCTGGCGGGCGGCGCCGTCAGCGGGCTGCGCTACTACAGCAACCCGGACGGCACGGTCATCGTCCGGTCCAGCACCGGGACCCTGCAGTACGCGTGCGCCACCCCGCAGCACACCGCCCAACTGCAGGTGGACGCCAGGACACTGACGATCACCCGGCGCTCCTACGACCCCTACGGCGCACCGCGCGGCACGGTGCCGGGAGGCTGGGTGGACAACCACGGCTACCTGGACCGGCCCACCGACGCGGGCAGCGGACTCGACCTGCTCGGCGCCCGCCAGTACGACCCGGTGCTGGGCCGGTTCCTGACCCCGGACCCGATCTTCGAGAGCGGCGCACCGAACCAGATGGGCGGTTACACCTACGCCGGCGACAACCCGACGACGGCCGCCGACCCGACCGGTCTGGCACCGTGCATCGACGGGATCAAGGACGTCTGCGGCGTGCCGTCGGCCTGCGGCGGGAGCATGTGGGCCAGGCCCTGCCCGCCCGCGGTCGAGGTCGTCACCGGCTGCTCCACCTCGATGTTCGCCCTGCACCCGTGCCCCGTGGGCGACGGCGACTCGCCCGGGCTGATCCCGACGCCGACGGTGGGGAAGGGCAACGACTCGGGGAAGGGGTCCCCGCCGAAGACCCCGTCGGCGTCACCCGGCCCGTCCCCGGTACCGCCGCCGCCGCACAAGCCGTGCACCGAGCGGTGCCTGCCCGGCCCCGACGGACTGTTCCCGTTCGGGCGGATGAACGAGGTCAACGGGGTGGACGAGGCGGCGATGAAGTTCTACCACCTGGTCGGCAGCGACGGGTGCGAGGTGACGGCCAAGCAGGTGGTCTGCTTCGGTTTCTCGCCCGGCGGGGACCAGCCCATGACGGTCGGTGACATCCTGTTCTACCCGCAGGACAAGGCCGGATTCGAGGGCCGGTTGCAGCGGGAGGCGGACAAGCGGCAACAGATGAAGGACCAGTGGGGAGCCGCTTTTGCCGACAAGTACGGCCCCGACCTGCTGCGGCACGAGGCCGTCCACTCCGATCAGTGGTCCGCCTACGGGTTCTCCTTCGTCGCGGCCTATGGTGGGGCGTCGGCGGCCTCCCAGATCAAGACCGGTAGCCCGGCACTCGGCAACGTCTTCGAGATCCAGGCCGGCCTCTACTACGGGTCTTACGTCGATCCGCCCGCCCATCCGTGAGCGGCCGCCCCGAAGTGAAGGAGGACTGATGGGACGCGCGTTCCGCACGGCGGGTCTGGGGGCAGTGGTGCTGCTCGTACTGGCCGGCGCCGCCGGTTGCACCCCGGCCCAGGACAAGCTGGTGGCGGTGCGGTTGGACGGGGGCCGGATCGTGCTCGACCCGGGCCGGTGCCCGAACGAGCGGACCAGCCGGGCCTACCTCGCGGTGTACGCCAAGGGGGGTGCGGCGGACGCGCAGCCGGAGCAGCAGTGGTCGGCGGACGCGGACGGCTCGGCCGACCAGCCGGCGGCCGTCGCGGTGGCCGCGCCGCCGACCGGCTGGCGGGTCAGCGGGACGGCGCCGGCCGAGGTCCGGCCCGACCGGCGCTACTACGTCAGCATCGACAACGTGCACGACGGGAACCTGCTGCACACCGGGGTGCTCGACGTCGACGGTGCGGTGCTGGCCGGGCTGGCACCGGACCAGGTGGTCGCCTCCAAGGGCGGCGTGATGACCGCGGAGGCCTACCGGGCGAAGGTGGGCAAGAGCTGCGGCTGACCCCGACCAGCCGACGGCCCCCGGACGCGCAGCGCGTCCGGGGGCCGGCGGTCTGTCGGTCG
>NZ_JBHYKG010000208.1:0-15009 GCF_042741245.1 Kitasatospora sp. NPDC058965 | reverse complement strand
CCGGTGCGCCCCGCGGGCACGGGCGGCGCGGCGCCCCCGTGGCACCACAGGTCGGCCGGGGCGAGCCGCGGCCGGCCGCCGGTGCCTACGGCTGGGTCCCGGCCGTCAGCTCGACGCGCGTGTTGTCGTTCTCGCGGATCACGTACAGGGAGTCGGTCGCCCGCTGCCAGCCGACCGGGAGCAGGTAGTAGCGGCCGCCTCGCTCGATCAGTAGGCGCAGTCCGGTGTACCGGTAGCGGAACGGGAAGCGTTCGCCCAGGTCCTCGGCCAGCAGCCCGCGGCCCAGCAGGCTGAGCGGCCGGGTGCTGTAGAGCACCACCCCGGGCTGGCGGACGACCTGGCCGGCGACGTACTCGGCGTCCTGCTTGCCGAGGTGCGCCGAGTAGAGGACGGCCGCCCAGGCGAGCAGGACACCGGCAGCGAAGACCGGCACCGCCCGCTCGCGCAGTCCGGTCGGGCGGTGGCCGTGGTACGCGGCGCGGGCCTGGCCGAGGAGCAGTCCGGCGGCGAGGGTGACCGGAGCGATCCACCCGTGCGGTTGGATCTGCTGCCAGAACAGGAGCAGGACGAGCCCGGCCGCCAGCACGAGCAGGTAGCACCGGGCGACCGTCGTGACCGTCGTCCGGACAGCCGTCGCCACCCGGTCGGGGACGGGGAGCACGGCCAACAGGCGGCGCCAGTTCGCCGTCATCAGGACGAGCACCAGGGCCGCGACGACCGGGACGGTCACCAGGTGCAGGCTCTGCAGGACGAAGTCCGGGAAGCCGAGGGCGAGTCCGGGCACGGGGACGCGGAAGTAGGAGTAGTAGGCGTTGGTGTACACGGCCCCGGCGTAGAACATCAGCGCGGCAAGGAACCCCGCCTGCGCGGCCACCGCCCGGAAGAGGGCGCCCGGGCCGGCTGCCTGGGCGGCGCTGCTGTCCGGGCCGAGCGGATGCACTCAGCTGCCGCTCGGGGACCCGGCAGCACCGCCGGGGACAGTGGTGCACGCCGACGTCGGCGACGGAGACCCGCTGGTACGGCATTCGACCGGGTAGGAGGGCGATGCGCTCGGGAGCAGGGGCATGGTGGGTTTCGCCCCGGTGTCGGTGGACGGTTGCGGAGCGGGCGTGATGCTGTCGCCGCCCTGCGGCACCGAGCTGGCCGTCCGGTCGGGCGGCCGAGGTGCCGGAGAGCTGGTCCCACAACCGACCAGGAGCACGGAGCCGACGGCCAGAGCCCCGACGGCGCGGACCGTGTGTCCGACTGTGCCCATCATTGGCCCCATCCTCCGGCCCCATTCCCGCTCCGACCTCCTCGGACCTTACGGCTGCCCCGGCCGGCAGCCGGCCAGGCGAGGCCCGGACCCTCGGAGGTCCGCTCGGACGGGCGAACCGAGTAGCTGACGGGGCGTCACCATGGGCGGGTGCAGCGGGTGCAGCGGGTGCAGCGGTTCTCTCGCGGGGGCATCGGTACGACTTTCCACTCCTCAGGGTGGTCCCGGCGTATCGCTGCCCGCGGACCTTGATCGGCGCGCCTATAAAGGGCCCGTCATGTTGATCAACTGATGGGCTCTCACCATGCTGAAGGCTGCTCTGCGGGTACTCGCCGCGGTCTCCCTCGCCTCCGCCGTCTCGACCGTCACCGTCGCCCCGGCTGCCGCCTCCCCGGCGGTGCCGGCCGCGCGGGCCGCGGCCGACGACGACCTGACGACCCCGTGCGGGCCGGTCGTCGACTACCGCGCCTCGGACTGGTGGCGCACGACGACCGAACCGCAGATCGCCCAGACGGTCGCGACCAAGGCGACGGACGAGCGCTGGCGGTGGCGCAACGACGTCAACACGCTCTGGCGCGGCGACACCCGGGAGAACGTGGAGGACATCTTCCGCACCGGCTTCACCCCCCGCGGCGACCAGATGATCCCCCTCGACCAGTACATCGTCAAGGGCGGCGGGCAGAACAGCGCCCACCTGAGCACCAGTTGCGCGATGTGGGTGGCGCAGAAGTTCGCCACCTACGGCGCCGAGAAGACGGGCTGGGTCTACGAGATCTACGCGCCCGGCGGCATCGACGTCAACGCCACCGCCCGCCTGAACGGTTACCAGTCGCCGTACCTGTGGAACAAGGAGATCGACTTCCCCGGCGGGGTCGAGGGCCAGTACATCAAGGGCGCCTGCAAGTACCACCTGACGTCCACCGATCCGGACACGAAGGTCAGCACCTTCGAGAACCTCGGCTGCAAGTCCAACGCCGACTTCGCGCCCTACCGGACCGACGCGGCCGCCCGCTGACCGACCCGCGCGCCGAGCGCGCAGCGGTGCACCGGGCACCACCTCCTGAAGGGCCGTCGGACCGTCGTCCGGCGGCCGCCCGGCGATCGGGGGCCGCCCGTCGGTGCCCAGTGCGCGGCCGCCAGCCTGACGGCGCCGTCCCGCCACGGCGCGACGCAGCTTGATCCAGGGGGTGTACTGGATTCAGGGGGGTGGACCATCCGTTGGTCACGGAGGGCGGTTCCCTTGACACGCGTGCGGCGCCTGATGAGCGTGTTCGTCGTCTGGTGGGCGGCGTTCACCGCCTGCTACCTGCTCAGGCCCGGTTGGCACACCGTGACCTGGGCGGCGATCGGGCTCGCGAGCAGCGCCGCCATCCTCATCGGCGTGCGCCTGCACCGGCCCTCGCGCCGGTTACCGTGGGTACTGCTCGCCATCGCCAACTTCGCGTTCACCATCGGCGACACGACGTACAACGTGATCAAGGCGGTGACCGGCGAGCCGAACCCGTTCCCCTCCCTCGCGGACGTCTTCTACCTGGTGACCTACCCGCTCTTCGCGGCCGGACTGGTGGTCTTCATCCGCTGCCGGTCGGTGGAGCGCGACTGGGGCGCGCTGCTGGACGCGCTGACCCTGACCAGCGGGATGGCGCTGCTCGCCTGGATCTACCTGATCGAGCCGAACACCTCCCAGGACGGTGCCACCTGGATCCAGAAGGCGATCTCCATCGCCTACCCGCTGGGCGACGTGCTGATGCTGGCCATGCTGGCCCGGCTGATCGCCATCGGCCACGTGCGGAGCCCCTCGGTCAAGCTGCTCACGGTGGGCACCCTCGGCATCCTCGTCTCCGACGTGCTGTACGGGCTGGGGCAGATCAACAACACCTGGCAGGTCGGCACGCCGCAGGACCTGGGCTGGGTGGTCTTCTACGCGGCCTGGGGCCTGTCCGCCCTGCACCCGACCATGGTGGGGCTCACCGAACCGGTGCCGCCGCGCCGCGGCGGCATCCCCGGCCGCCGGGTCGCCGTCCTCGCCCTCGCCTCGCTGATCGCCCCCGGCGTGCTGCTCTACCAGGCGCTGCAGGGGGACGTGACCGACGGCGGGGTGATCGCGGTCTTCTCGACCGTGCTGTTCCTGCTGGTGCTGGCCCGGCTGGCCACCCTGGTCGGCATCCACCGGCGCGCGGTCACCCGCGAGCGGGCGCTGCGCACCTCGGCGGCGTCACTGGTCGCGGCCGTGCGGGTCGAGGAGATCGCCCGGACCGTGCGCACCACGGTGACCAGCCTGTTCACCGCGGGGGAGCGGCACGAGGCGGTGCTGGCCCTGGGCGACCGCCGGGCGCTGCGCCCGGTCGCCGTCCGTGGGGCCGGGCCGATCGGCTCGGCGGCCGAACTCGGCGGCGACTGGCTGCGCTCGCTGGCGCCGGACGGCAGCCGGCTGGCGCGCACGGCGGAGCTGGGGATCGCCGAGCCCCGGGCCGGCCGGCCGGGCCCCGAGCAGGTCCTGCTCTGCCCGCTCGTGCTCAAGGACCTGCCGCCCGACGAGGCACTGATCGGCGTCCTGCTGGTCGCCGGCCGCCGGCGCAGCCTGGTCGAGCTGCGGGAGGTGCTGGAGGGCCTGGCCGCCCAGGCGGCCCTCACGGTCTCCCGGGTCTCGCTGGTGGAGGAGATCACCCGCCGCGACAGCGAGGCCTACTTCCGCACCCTCGTCCACAACGCGTCCGACGTGATCCTGATCCTCGACGACGACGACACGATCCGGTACGCCAGCCCCTCGGCGGCGGCCGTGTTCGGCGCCGGGGCGCTGGACGGGAAGCCCGCACTGCCCGAGGTGGTCCACCCGGCCGACTCGCGGCAGGCGGCCCGGGCGCTGGCCGCGATGCGCCGCAACGGCCGGGGGCAGGAGGCGGAGGCGGAGAACTGGCGCCTGGTGCACACCGACGGGCGGACGCTGGAGCTCGAGGTCAGGTGCAGCAACCTGCGCCAGGACCCGAGCGTGCACGGGCTGGTGCTGACCCTGCGCGACATGACCGAGCAGCGCCAGCTGGAGCGCGAACTCACCCACCGCGCCTTCCACGACGCGTTGACCGGCCTGCCCAACCGGCTGCTCCTGCTGCACCGGGTCGAGGAGGCCCTGGCCGAGCGCGCGGGCGACGCCGACGGGGTGGTCTGCGTCTTCTTCATCGACCTGGACGACTTCAAGGTCGTCAACGACACCATGGGCCACACCAAGGGCGACGAACTGCTGAGCAGGGTGGCCCGTCGACTGTCCCGGATGCTGCCGAGCGGCGACACCCTGGCGCGGATCGGCGGCGACGAGTTCGTCGTGCTCTCCGAGCACCTCTCGGGGATGGACGAGGCACAGGCCCGGGCCGAGGAGCTGGTCCGCGCGTTCAGCCGCCCCTTCGTCCTGGACGGCGAGCCGGTCAGCGTGTCGGCCAGCGTGGGCATCGGCAGCGGGCTGGACAGCTCCGACGGGGAGGAGCTGATCGGCCACGCCGACCTCGCCCTGTACCGGGCGAAGGCCGCCGGCAAGCATGCCTGGCGCCGCTACCAGCCCTGGCTGCAGACCGCCATGATCGAGCGTCACGAACTGCGGATGAGCCTGGACGAGGCGATCGCCAACGAGGCGTTCACGCTGCTCTACCAGCCGATCGTGGACCTGGCGACCGGCCGGATCACCGGGGCGGAGGCGCTGGCCAGGTGGCCGCACGCCCGGCAGGGCTTGGTGCTGCCCGAGCGGTTCATCGCGCTGGCCGAGGAGACCGGCCACATCAAGCCGCTGGGCGCCTGGGTGCTGCGCCAGGCCGCCGAGGACGCGGCCCGCTGGCAGCGCGGCCAGTGGTCCGACGTCCCGATGGCCGTCAACGTGAACGTCTCCGCGCGCCAGTTCCGGGACCCCGCGTTCGTCGACGAGGTCAGCCGGGTCCTGGACGAGTCCGGCCTGCGCCCCGGCTCGCTGGTGCTGGAACTGACCGAGAGCGTCCTGATGCGCCGCAACGAGCAGGCCAGGGCCGACATGCGCAGGCTCAAGGACCTCGGCGTCCGGGTCGCCATCGACGACTTCGGGACCGGGTTCTCCTCGCTCGGCTACCTGCGCGACTTCCCGATCGACGTGCTGAAGGTCGACAAGTCGTTCATCGACGGCATCGCGGTCGACGCGCAGCAGGTCGCGCTGGTCGAGGGCATCGTGGGGATCGCCCGGACGCTGGGCCTGCTGGTGATCGCCGAGGGCATCGAGGACGTCCGCCAGCAGGACCTGCTGGCCCGGATGGGCTGCCAGTACGGGCAGGGGTTCCTGTTCTCCAAGCCGGTCACGGCGGAGGCCTGCGCGAACCTGGTGCGCGACCCCGACGTCTCCGAGCACCGGCTGGTCGGCGCCCGGGCCGCATCCGCCGGCAGCGCCGGACCCGCCGGCCGGGCCGCACCTGCCCGTGGCGCCGGATCCGACGCCACGGCCGCCGGCCGGACCGCCGGCTCGGCCCCGCACCCATCCGCAGCTTCTCGGGGACCAGCAACGCCGACGCAGCCCGCGCCCGCGGGAGAGGAGGCCGACATGGCCGACGTGTCCCACGCCCGCAGCACCGTGCGACGAGATCCCCGCTGGGGCGACCTCGAACGGCTGCGGCAGGCCAACCCGATGTCCGACGCGGTGATCGACGAGATCCGCGGCCGTCGGATCCGCTGCGGCGACCACTGGCTCGCGGACTTCGCCTCCTGCAACTACCTCGGCTTCGACCTCGAACCCGAGATCATGGACTCGATCGAGCCCCAGGTCCGCCGCTGGGGCACCCACCCGAGCTGGTCGCGCCTGCTCGGCAGCCCCAGCCTCTACCCGCAGATCGAGGAGCGGCTCACCGCGCTGCTGGGCGCACCGGACTCGCTGGTCCTGCCGACCATCACCCTGATCCACGCCTCGGTCATCCCGGTGCTGGCCGGCACCGGCCGGATCCTGGTCGACAAGGAGGCCCACCGCACCGTGTACGACGGCTGCATGGTCGCGCGCAGCCAGGGCGCCTCGGTGAGCCGCTGCCGGACCAGCGACCTGGAGGAGGTGGAGCGGCAGTTGCGGGCCACCCCGCCCACCCAGTCCCGGATGGTCTGCATCGACGGCGTCAACAGCATGACCGGCAACCTCGCCGACCTGCCCCTGCTGGCCGAGGTCTGCCGCCGCCACGGCGCGCTGCTCTACGTCGACGACGCCCACGGCTTCGGCGTGATCGGCGAGGCGGACCCGGCCGGCCGCAGCCCGTACGGCCTGCGCGGCAACAGCATCGTGCGCCACCTCGGCGAGAGCTACGACGACATCGTGCTGGTCGGCGGCTTCTCCAAGGCGTACTCCTCGCTGCTGGCCTTCCTCGCCCTGCCCACCTGGCTGAAGGAGCACCTCAAGGTCGCCGCCGCCCCGTACCTGTACTCCGGCCCGTCGCCGACCGCCTCGCTGGCCACCGTGCTCAGCGGCATGGAGGTCAACGACCGGCGCGGCGACGCCATCCGCGCCGACCTGGCCCGCAAGACCGCCCGCGTGCTCAGCCACCTGGCCGGGCTCGGCGTGCACACCCCGAACACCAGCGGGCTGCCCATCGTCGAGGTCCCGCTGGCGCGCTCGACCGACCTGGACGCGGTGGGCCGCTTCCTGTGGGAGAGCGGCATCTACGTCACCCTGGCCGCCTATCCGCTCGTCCCGCGCGACCGGGTGGGCTTCCGGATCCAGGTGACCGCTGCCAACACCGACGAGGAGATCACCACGCTGACCGAGGTGCTGACCACGCTGTCCGCGCGGTTCCAGCTGCGGCCGGAGATGTGACCGGGCATGACCACACCCGGCGGCACGGAGCAGGCGCGCTCGGGCGGTCCCGCACGGGCCGCCGGTCCGCGGCTGCTGGCACCCCTGCGGTACCGCGACTTCCGCATCCTGTGGCTGGGGATGAGCTGCTCGCTGCTCGGCGATGGCGTGCTGCTGGTGGCACTGGCCTGGCAGGTCTACTCGCTCACCGGCTCGCCCGGCGGCATGGCCGCCGTCAGTGTCGCATTGGCCGTGCCGCAGGTCCTGCTGCTGCTGCTCGGCGGTGTCGTCAGCGACCGCGCCGACCGGCGGTTGATCATGCTGGTCAGCGAACTGGTCCGGGGCGCCTGCCTGGTCGTGATGGCTGCGCTGGCCTTCGCCGGAGCCGTCCGGCTGGGGCACCTGATCGTGCTCGCGGCGGTGTACGGCAGTGCCTCGGGCTTCTTCCCGCCCGCCTACGAGTCGACCCTGCCGAACCTGGTCCCCGCCCGGGAGCTGGTCGCCACCAACGCCCTGGACCAGTTGGTCCGGCCGGCGGCCGTGCAACTCGGCGGCACCCTGCTGGGCGGCGTCCTGGTGGCCGCGGGCGGCGCCGGCACGGCGTTCGCCTTCGACGCGTTCACCTTCGCCGTCTCGGCCGGCTGCCTGCTGGCCCTGCACCCGCTGCCGCCCCGGCAGGAGACGGGCCCGGCGGGCCGGGAGCGGCCCTCGCGCTGGGCCGACCTGCGGGTGGGCGCCGATTTCGTGCGCCGCAACGCCTGGCTCTGGGCCACCCTCGTCGCGTCCGCCCTCGCCTACCTGCTCTTCCTCGGCCCCACCGAGGTGCTGCTGCCGTACGTGGTGAAGCAACTGCTGCACGGGTCGGCCACCGACTACGCGCTCGTGCTGGCCAGCGGCGGGGTGAGCGCCGTGCTGGCCGCCGTGCTGGTGGGTCGACGCGGCCTGCCGCGGCGCTTCGTCACCTTCATGTACTGCACCTGGACCCTCGCCACCCTCGCGGTCGCCGGCTACGGCCTGGCCACCCGCATCTGGCAGCTGGCCGTGGCGAGCGCCATGGTCAACGGCCTCGAGACCGGCGGGCTGGTGGCCTGGGCCACCATGAAGCAGCGGCTGGTGCCCGGTGCCCTGCTGGGCCGGGTGTCCAGCGTCGACTGGTTCGTGACGATCTCGCTGATCCCGGTCTCCTACGCACTGACCGCGCCGGTCGCGGCGGCGATCGGCCCGCGCACCACCCTGATCGGCGCGGGTGTGATCGGCGCCGCCGCCACCCTGGTCTTCCTGTACGTACCGGGCGTGCGGGACGCCGAACGGGTGCCGGCCGGCGGCCCGAAGGCCCGGGCCGCCGGATGAACACCGGCGTGCGCCGCCCGCGGCGCAACCGCGACGCGGACTGGGACCGCTGGCCGGTGCAGGCCTACCTGGCGGAGAACTACCGCGAGCTGCACCCCGCGGACGCCGCCGTCATCCGCCACCACAGCGCCGCGTACCGCGCGTTGGCGGCGGGCAGCGTCGACCGCTCGCTGGAGGTGGGGAGCGGCCCGAACCTGTACCCGCTGCTGCTGGCCGGTGCCGCGAGCCGGCGGATCGACGCCGTCGAGACGAGCGCGTCCGGCATCGCCTACCTGCGCGACCAGCTCGCCCGCGGCCCGGACGAGAGTTGGCGGGCCTTCTACGACCTGTGCCGCACGCTGAACCCGGACCTGCCGCCGACCCCCGCCGAGGCGCTGGCCGGGGTCCGGGTGGTGCACGCCGACCTGCGGGACCTGCCGGCGGGCCGCTACGGCCTGGCCTCGATGAGCTTCGTGGCCGAGAGCGTCACCGAGGCGTTCGACGAGTTCGCCGACATCTGCCGTCGGTTCGCGGCCTCGGTCCGGCCCGGCGGGCTGCTGCTCGCCGCGTTCATGGAGAACATGCCCAGCTACCGACTGGGCGAGGGCCCCGAGTGGCCCGGCTGCCCGGTCGACCGGGCCGCCGTGCGCGAGGTGTTCGCACCCCTCACCGACGGCCTGCGGATCACCCGCATCGACAGCGACCCGACGCTGCCCGACTACGGCGACAGCGGCATGCTGCTGCTGCGCGCCGAGCGGCGCGGCTGAGCACGCACGCTCAGCCGTCGTAGGGGCCGTCGGCGTCGGGGACGTCCTTCAGCGCCCGGGTCTCCTCGCGGACCAGCTCGGTGATCCAGTCCGCGAGGTTCGCCGGTAGCTGCACCGTGCGCAGGTCGTGCGGGGTACCGACGGTCACCCGGACCTCGGCCCGCGCGCCGGGCCCCGCGGCCAGGTCGGCGAAGCCCTGCAGCGCATCGGCGAGGTCGGCGGCGGCACCGGTGCTGTCCCCGTTCACCAGGTCGTTCACCAGGTCGCCCGGTCCGGTGCGGCGGCCGGTGCCGGGACCTGGCGGACGGTGTCCGGACTGCAGAGGTACCAGCCCCGGTCCAGCGGGCGTGGGCCCCAGCGCACCAGGGCCACCCAGCGCACGGACCCCTGGTGCAGGCGCCACCGCTGCACCTGGCCCGCCCGCCACTCACCGCCGAGCCGGATCTCGACCCACCGCCACCGGGGTTCCGCGTCCCAGCTGCGACCCGGCCCGCTCAGCAGCTCGGCCGGGGCCGCCACGGCGTCCCCGGCGCGGGACGGGGAGCAGGGGTGGGGAGGGCGGAAGAACGCGAGGGTGGTCACGAGTTCAGTGTAATCGAATACGTGTTCGCATTTGCGGGAGATCGACACCGCCCGGGCCGTTGCCGTGCGGTGGCCCCGACGGGCGTCAAGATCTCGTCAGCGTCGCGGTCGGGCGCGTCAGCGTTCCGTATGTCCGGCAGAGTGTCCGTCCGACGGTCCCTCAGGATCGGAGCGCACCCGAGGCACGGAGAACTGGACGAGCATGGCGAACGTCGGCAGGCAGCAGAGCGCGGCGGTGGCGGCCGCGGCGGAAGAACCCCCGCATACCGGCGGGCCCGAGGAGCGGCACCGGTTGACGGCGCTGGGCGGGCTCGCCGCGCTGTCGTTGGACGCGATGGCATCGGTGGCGTACGGCCCCGAGTCGATCGTGCTGGTGCTGGCCGCCGCCGGCTCCTACGGGCTCGGGTTCACCGTGCCGGTGACGGTGGCGATCGCGGTCCTGCTGGCGGTGCTCACCGCCTCGTACCGGCAGGTGATCGCGGCCTTCCCGGACGGCGGCGGCTCGTACGCGGTCGCCAAGGCCCACCTGGGGCGGCGGACCGCGCTGACGGCTGCGGCCTCGCTGGTGATCGACTACGTGCTGAACGTCGCCGTGTCGGTCACCGCCGGCGTGGCGGCCCTCACCTCCGCCTTTCCCGGCCTGTACGCCGACCGGGTCTGGCTCTGCCTCGGCGTGCTGGCACTGGTGACCGCGGTGAACCTGCGCGGCATCGCCGAATCGGCGCGGTGGTTCATGGCTCCCACGGCCGTGTTCGTGCTGTCGATCCTGGCGATCGTCGTGGTCGGCCTCTGCCGCGACGCCCCCGCCTCCACCCAGGCCGCCGCCGGCCACGCCTCCGCCCTGGCGGGCAACGCCACGACCGTCGGCGCGCTCCTGCTGCTCAAGGCGTTCGCCTCCGGCTGCTCGGCGTTGACCGGCGTGGAGGCGATCGCCAACGCGGTGCCGTCCTTCCGCACGCCCGGCGTCCGGCGGGCGCAGCGCACCGAGGTCGCCCTGGGCGGACTGCTCGGCGTGATGCTGATCGGGCTGGCGGTGCTGATCGGCCGCTTCCACCTCCGGCCGGTCGAGGGGGTGACGGTGCTGGCGCAGTTGGCGGACGCCTCGCTCGGCCACGGATTCGGCTTCTACGTGGTGCAGTGCGCCACCGTGGTCCTGCTGGCGCTGGCGGCCAACACCTCCTTCGGCGGCCTGCCGGTACTGATGCACCTGCTGGCCCGGGACCACCACCTGCCGCACGTGTTCGCGCTGCGGGCGGACCGCCAGGTGCACCGGCACGGCGTGCTCTTCCTCGCGGTGGTCTCGGCCGGGCTGCTGGTGGCGTCCGGCGGGGACGTGAACAGCCTGGTCCCGCTGTTCGCGATCGGCGTCTTCGTCGGCTTCACCATCTGCCAGGTCGGCATGGTCCGGCACTGGCGGCAGGAGCGCGGACCGCGGTGGCGGGGCAAGGCCCTGCTCAACGGCTTCGGCGCCCTGCTCACCGGCACCGCCACCCTGGTGGTGACCGGCACCAAGTTCACCGAGGGCGCCTGGGCCGTCTGCCTGGCGCTGCCGCTGCTGGTGCTCCTGTTCGAGCGGATCCGCCGCGCCTACGGCCGGATCGGCGAGCGTCTGGAACTCGGCCGGATCCCCGGCCCGCTCACCCCGCAGCGCTCGCTGGTCGTCGTCCCCGTGCACGCCCTCACCAAGCTCACCCGCGAGGCCCTCTCCGCCGCCCTGTCCCTCGGCGACGAGGTGCAGGCGGTGACCGTCGTGCACACCAGCCCGGACGCCGAGGACCGCTCGACCGCCGAGGCCCTGCGCCGCGACTGGGAACTCTGGTCCCCGGGCGTGGCCCTGGTCGAGGTCCCGGACGCCCACCGCCGGCTCGGCCGACCCATCGCCGCCCACGTCAACGAGCTCGCCGCAGCACGCGCCTACGACCGGATCACCGTCCTGATCCCCGAGACCGAGCCGCGCCGGATCTGGCAGCGGGCGCTGCAGAACCAGCGCGGCGCCGTCATCGACCGCGCCGTGCGCCGGCACACGGACGCGGTCGTCTGCCGACTGCGGCTGCGCACCTGAGACGCCGGCCGGTGGAGCGTGAGGAGCGCGTCGTAGCGGCGCAGCGCGTCCGCGGGGTCGGCCGGTTCGGGGTCCGGCAGTCAGCGATGCGTCAGGAGGAGCGCCGACGGCGTCAAGGGATCGTCAGGGAACGGCGGGAGACCGCCCGTCGCCCGTAGTGTCGTCGCTGGAGCCGCCCCGCCCCGCGGTCCGCGGGGCAGGGTGGAGCCGCGCCGACGGTCTCGGCCAGGCCCGGGGGAGCACTCCCGGGTCCGACACCGGCGGCCAGGTGATGGGTACGGGCGCGCCGTCGGAAGCCGGCGCGCCCCGTCGTCGTGCTCTCGGGCGGTGAGGGACGGGTGGGTACCGTGGTGGAGCGGCTCGGCGAGATCCTGGGCGGACCGGACCGCAGGCCCGTGCCGGTGCCGTGGGACCGGTGCGCGTCCGGTCCGGACGGGCTGCGCTTCCCGGCGGACTACCGGTGGCTGGTGGACACCTACGGGTCGATCAGCATCAGGTCCGACCTGCGGATCTGGAGCCCGCGGCTGGACAACGGGGGCTTCGAGGCCTTCCTCGCCTACACGGAGGACGCGTCCGGCCAGGCCGGTCCGGTCCACGGGACGTCGCGCTCCGCGCCGACCGCCGCCCGGCTGCCGTTCGACCTGTTCCCGGCTCCCGGCGGCTTGCTGGCCTGGGGCGGCGACGTCCGGGGCAACTACCTGTTCTGGCTCACCGCCGACCCGGATCCGGACCGCTGGCCGGTGGTCGTCTGGATCCAGGACCTCGGGCACTGGGACCTCTTCCCCGGCAGCGCGGCGGACTTCCTCGTCGCGCTGCTGGGCGGCGAGTACCACCTGGGCCGTGAGCTGCTGGGCGACCAGGCCCGCCTCTGGGCGTTCGAGGCCGACTGGAGCGGCCTCAAGTGAGCGACGGGGTGCTGCGAGTGGCCGGTCGAGCCGCCTGACGCAGGCCGCGCGTCAGGAATGCGCTAAGGATCGACCGCACGGTGTCGGGGACAGGGACAGCAGCGTCCGGGCGCACCTACCGTCGGCCCCATGGGAGGTTGGCGATTCGCACGGTCCGCCGTGGCGCACGGGAGCGGGCCGGGAGACTCCGGCCGGGCGGTGGCGGTCGTCGCCGACCGGCACTGGAGCGGGGCGGCCCGGTCGGCGGCGGTCGGCGCGGTGCTGCTGCCGGCTGCGGCGCTCCTGCTGGACTGGGGCAGCGGCGAGTTGACCCTGTTGCGGGCTGCGGTCTGGTTGCTGTTGGGCGGCGCGGTGTACGCGGTCGCCCGGCCGGCCCGCGTCGTGGTCGGCGAGGGACGGCTCGAGGTGCGCGGACTCGTGGGGCGGCGCGTGGTGCACACCGACGCCCTGGTGACCGCCCGGGTGTCCGGCAGCATCGCCGTCCACCTGATCCTGCACGACGTCCACGGCCACTGGGCGGAGGTGGACCTCCGCGTCCTCGCCGCCAACCCGCTGCTCTGGCACCGGCTGGAGTCGGACGCCCGCCGTGCGCAGGAGCGGGGCACGCTGCGCAGCGGCGCGGACGTGCTGGCGGAGCTGGGTGCCCGGCTCTCCGGCGAGCAGGCCCGGGCGGTCTTCAGGTCGTCCGGACTGTGACGCCGCCCACGGGGGCGGTGGCGGGTCGCCGGCGCTGCGAGGCCTGACGGCTGCGGCCGCTCCTACGCCCCGACGGCGATCACCACGACCGCGCCCAGCACGGCGGCCGCGCCCAGCAGGACGAAGGCGTACTCCAGGTGGCGCCGCTCCCGCCCGACCAGCAGCACCCGGCCCGGATCGGCCGGGTCGTAGCGCAGCCGGACCCGGCTGCCCTGCTCCAGCGGCAGCGCGCGGCTGGACGGAACCGGGGAGAACACCTCGACCACCTGCATGCCGCGGGTGGTGAACTCCAGGAGTGGTGGCGACACCGCCGAACCGTCCTCCCGACCGGGCGCCCGGTACCGCACCAGCGCCAGTGCGCTGACGCCGACCCGGTGGAGCCGGCGGATCTCACCGAGCCCGGCGACGCCGGCCAGGCAGGCGACCAGCCCACCGAAGGCCAGGAACAGCGCCATCCCGACAGCCATCGCCGCTCAGCCTCCCGTCGTCGACCGGTCTCCAGTCTCCCCCGTTGTCCGCCTCACGGACAGGGGCCCTGAGCTCTTGCGGAAGCGTTTCCCCGGCCGGCGTCAAAAGCCTGTTCGAAACGCCCTGGCCGCCGTCAGAGCTCCGTCAACACCGGTAGCGCCGACCGCGGACAGGGGTTGGGTGGAGGGGCTGGTGAGGACTCGAGGACGGACGGGGATGGACGAGGGCACGAGTGACGCGGTGCGGGAACGGCGGATCGTGGTCGGGGTGAGCGGTTCGCTGGGCAGCATCGCGGCGCTGCACCGGGCGGTCGCCCTGGCCCGCGAGACGGACAGCGAGGTGCAGGCAGTGCTGGCCTGGGAGCCGGTCGGAGGGGAGTACGCCTACCGCCGCGCGCCCTGCCCGCCGCTGCTCGAGTCGTGGCGCGCCGCCGCCGTTGCCCGCTTGGGCACGGCGCTCGACGAGGCGTTCGGCCACGCCCCCGCTCCGGTGCCGTTGCGCGGCCTGGCTGTCCGCGGCGACGCCGCAGAGGTCCTCCTGGGGCACGCCTGCCGGGGAGACGACCTCCTGGTGGTCGGCGCGGGCGCCACGAGTTGGCTGGGCCGCGGTCTGCGCCACTCGGTGGCCACCCACTGCGCCAGGCAGGCCCGTTGCCCGGTCCTCGTGGTGCCCGCACCCGAGTTGCTGGGCGATCTGCGGGCGATGCGCCGTCGCCGGCTGTGGCACCTGCCGCCGGCGGCGCCACCCGCGTGGGTCCGGTCGGGCCGGAGCTGACGGGCCCCGGCGGCCGATCCTGCCGTTCCGTGGCTCGGAACTGATCGATCTCCTGGCGGTTCGGTTCCGGTTCTGAGCAGGCCGTCAGGGTTTCATCAGAGCGGGTGGGCCGTGCTTGTCCCGTTGCCGCCAACGGGTTTGAATGAGTGTCATGAACCGTCCGGCACGCCACCACGACCGTCCGCCGCATCCGCGGCCGACACGTGCTGCCGCCGCGGTCACCAGCGTTCTGCGGTAACGGCGCAGCCTCCCCGCAGCGACGACGCCGAGCGCTCGGCGCAGGCGGGGGACAGCAGTGGCCCGCCTGCGCCATATCGCCACCCGGTCCGGGCGCCAGGACCCGGGCCTTAGAATTAACCATACGCACCCCCGGCCCCCCGGTGCGACGCGGC
>NZ_JBHYKG010000207.1:4093-15084 GCF_042741245.1 Kitasatospora sp. NPDC058965 | reverse complement strand
TGCCGGACCCGTGCGGTCCGGCACCGGTCGCCGCCCGTCCTGACGGACCGTCAGGACGGCGCCTTGCCGCCCCGGCGGGCACGCGCGATGGTGGAGGGACAGGACCGGACACCGCACGAAGGGCGGTCCCACCCATGCGTACCCTGCTGCAGATCGAGCTGGACACCGAGGCGACCAACAAGCTGTTCGGCACCGGCGCCGCCCAGCAGACCATGAGCGAGCTGGTCGGCTCGCTCAAGCCCGAGGCGGCCTACTTCTACCCGATGAACGGGCACCGCGCGATGACCCTGGTGGTCGACCTGCCGGACGAGAGCGCGATCGTCACCGCCTGCGAGCCGTTCTGGCTCAACCTGCACGCCCGGGTCACCGCGGTGCCGTGCATGACCGCCGAGGAACTGGCCGGCGGGATCGGGCGGCTGCCGTCCGCCTGACCGCGCGCAGCAGTCGAACCGGGGGCCGGGCCGCGCCGTCTCCACCAAACTTTCGGGTGACCGCCCGTCGCGCTGCGTGTAGGGTGCCTGGGAGTGGTCGGACGCCGGCCCGGATCAACCTCAGTCCGTTCGACCGCAGTTGTACAGCTCCGGGGGAGATCTTGTCATGCCCTTGACATGGACGTTCAGAGGCGGTACCAGTCCCCCGGAGGTCAGATGTCCAATCCGCTGCTCCACCGCCCCGGCTCCACCGGCGAGCACGTACTGCAGCAGGAGCACGGCACCGCGGAGCGCGCCGACCGGTTCTACCGCGACCAGGTGCTCGACCACCTGAACGAGCGGATGCGGGAGTTCGTCGGCCGCCAGGAGATGGCCTTCGTGGCCACCAGCGACGCGGACGGCGCGTGCGACGCGACCTTCCGGGCCGGACCGCCCGGCTTCCTGCACGTGATCGACCCGCGGACGCTGGCCTACCCCGAGTACCGCGGCAACGGCGTGATGGCCAGCCTCGGCAACCTCACCGAGAACGGCCACATCGGCCTGCTGCTCGTCGACTTCGTGCGGGACGTGATCGGCCTGCACATCAACGGCCGGGCCTGCGTGGTGGACGACGCCACGCTCCGCGCCACCGTGCCGGACCTGCCGCGGGAGACCGTCCCCGGCCGCCGGGCCGAGCTGTGGGTGCTGATCGACGTCGACGAGGCGTACATCCACTGCGCCAAGCACATCCCCCGCTTCGTGCCGGCGCCGCGCACCCGGGCCTGGGGCAGTGACGACCAGCGGCGCAAGGGCGGCGACTTCTTCGGCGTCAAGGCCGAAGCAGCACAAGCCACCTGACCGACCATCACCTCACGGGAACCGCCAACCACACGCCACCATGACGCAGACCAGCGAACCCGACGACCTCACCCTGCTCCGGTCCAGCTTCGCGCTGGTCCAGGAGCACGGCGACAAGCTCACCGGCCACTTCTACGCGACGCTCTTCCTGCACCACCCCGAGGTCCGCCAGCTCTTCCCGCCGGCCATGGACCTGCAGCGCGACCGGCTCTTCCGGGCCCTGGCCGGGGCGGTCCGGATGATCGACCGCCCCGAGGAACTCGGGACCTTCCTGGCCCAGTTGGGCCGCGACCACCGCAAGTACGGCGTCACCACCGAGCACTACGCGGCGGTCGGCGAGGCACTGCTGGCCACCCTGCGGACCTTCGCCGGCGAGGCCTGGAACGAGCGGCTGGAGCACCTCTGGGGCTCGGCCTACCAGCAGATCGCGGCCGCGATGAGCGGGGCCGCCGAGGCCGAGGCCGGCAGCACCCCGCCGTCCTGGCTCGCCGAGGTGGTCGGCCACGAGCTGCGCGCCCCGGACCTCGCGGTCCTCACGCTGCGCCCGGACGCGCCCTTCCCCTACCGGGCCGGCCAGTACACCACGGTGGAGACCGCCCGCTGGCCGCGGGTCTGGCGCCCCTACTCGATCGCCAACGCCCCGCGCCGGGACGGCCTGTTGACCCTGCACGTGCGCGCGGTCCCGGCCGGCTGGGTGAGCAACGCGCTGGTCCACCACACCCGGGTCGGCGACGTGCTCCGGCTCGGCCCGGGCCGCGGCTCCATGGTGCTGCCCGAGCGCCCGGCCCGCCGGGTGGTCTGCGTGGCCGGCGGCACCGGCCTGGGCCCGATCAAGGCGCTGGTCGAGGAGATGATCGCCCGGCACCGCCCGCTCACCCTGCACCTGTTCGTCGGCGTGCGCCGCGAGAGCGAGCTCTACGACCTCCAGGCGCTGCGCCAACTGGCCGGGGTGTTCCCGCGGTTGCTGCTGGTCCCGGTGGTCTCCGAGGAGATCGGCTTCGCCGGTGTGCAGGGCCGGCTGCCCGAGGTGGTGCCCGCCCAGGGCCACTGGAACGAGCACGAGGTGTTCGTGGCCGGCCCGGACGAGATGGTGGTCTCCATGGTCGAGCAGCTGCACCGGTCCGGCGTGCCGGGCGACCGGCTGCACTACGACCTGAGCACGACGCTGGCCGAACTGGACATCACCTCGGGCCTGCTGGACCAGGTGCTGGACCACCGGCCGACCCGCGAGCCGAGCCGTCCGGACGGCGGCTGAGCCGGCCCGCCCCCGGTCCCCCGCCCGGTGCGCCGCGCCGGGCGGGGGACCGCGGCGCGGCTACCCGGCGTCGAACCGGGCGGCGCGGCGCAGCAGCGCGGGCGACAGCCGGCCGAGCAGCCGGGCCGCCTTGGCCTCCACGGTGACCGGCACCATCGGCTTGCCGGTCCGCACCGCCCTGACGATCTCGGCGGCCACCTTCTCCGGCGGGAAGCCGCGCCGGGCGTACATCTTGGAGACCCGGTCCTGCTTGGCCGCCTGCGCGTCCCGGTCCAGCCCGGAGAAGGTGGTGGTCCGGGTGATGTTGGTGTTGACGATGCCGGGGCAGATCGCGCTCACCCCGACCCCGGCGTCCGCCAGCTCGGCCCGCAGGCAGTCGGAGAGCATCAGCACCGCGGCCTTGCTGGTGGCGTAGGCGGCCAGCACCTTGGAGGGCAGGTAGGCCGCTGCCGAGGCGAGGTTGACGATGTGTCCGCCCTGCCCGCGCTCGGCCATCATCGTGCCGAACGCCCGGCACCCGTGGATCACGCCCCACAGGTTGACGTCCAGCACCCGCTGCCACTCCTTCTCGGTGGTCTGCAGGAAGGTCCCGGAGTGGCCGATGCCGGCGTTGTTGACCAGCACGTCCGGCACCCCGTGCGCGGCGGCCACGGTCTGCGCGAAGGCGTCCATCCCGGGGCCGTCGCTGACGTCCACCTGGTAGGCGTGCCCGGCCCCGCCGAGCAGGGTGACCAGCTCGGCGGTCCGCCGGGCGGCCTCCAGGTCCAGGTCGCAGACCACCACGGTGGCCCGCTGCTCGGCGAAGGCCAGTGCGGTGGCCCGGCCGATCCCGCTGCCGGCGCCGGTGATCACCACCAGCGGCCCGCCCGCTCCGGCGGCCGGCTCGCCGCGCTCGATCCGGGTGGTGAACTCCCGCACCAGCGAGGCGACCGCGGGCGCCCGGTCCAGCAGCCCCGACCAGTGGGTGGCGTCCAGTTCGCGCCGGGTCAGGTCCGGCACCCAGCGCTCCAGCCCCTCGCTGAGGAACGGGCTGACGTAGCGGTCCCGGCGCAGCGTGATCAGCTGCACCGGCACCCGGGTGGGCCGCTCGCGCGGGTGGCGCAGCGCCGGGCGCATGTTGGCCCGGTACAGCTCGATCCCGCGCACCGCGTCCCGGCGCAGCGTCGGCTGCGGGTGCCCGGGGCGCGGGGCGACCTTCTCCAGGTCGCGCAGGATCCGCGGCCAGGCCCGGGCCAGGCCGAACCGCCAGGCGGCCGGCGCCAGGTAGGGCAGGTGGAAGGCGGTGATGTACCAGGAGTGCAGCCCCTGGACCAGCAGCTGGCGCAGGTGGCGCGGGGTGGGCCGGCGCAACCGGTGCCGGATCCAGTGGCCCATGTGGTCCAGGCAGGGCCCGGACATCGTGGTGTAGGAGGCCAGCCGCAGCTCGGCGCCGGGCTCGGTGACCGCCTCCCAGGACTGCAGCGAGCCCCAGTCGTGCGCCACCACGTGCACCGGCCGGTCGGGGCTGACCGCGTCGGCCACCGCGAACAGGTCACGGGCCAGCAGCTCCAGCCGGTAGCCGGCGCGGTCCGCGGGCACCCCGGACTCGCCCGCGCCGCGCACGTCGTAGCGGACCACGTGGTGGTCGGCGGCCAGCTCCCGGGCCACCTCGTCCCAGACCCGGTGGGTGTCCGGGTAGCCGTGCACCAGCAGCACGGTGGGCGCGGCCGGGTCGCCCTGCTCGAAGACCGCGAGGTCGACCCCGGCCGAGGTGACGGTCCTGCGCGTGGTGGTCATGCCGCGGCTCCTTCGGTGCTCGTCCAGCGCCGCACGTGCGGCAGGTCGTCGTCCAGCCAGTAGGCATCGTCCTCGGTGACCACCAGGAGTTCCTCGAACTTGATGCCGGTGTCGCGCAGGCCGATGTGCGGCTCGACCGCCCACAGGCCCGGGGTGGGCGCGTGCCGGGAGGAGCGGCCGTCCGCCCAGAGCGGGGAGCGGCCGTGCAGCCGCTCGCTGATCAGCTCCCGGCCCAGCGTCTGCAGGGTGCGCAGGCCGAAGCCGAACAGGTTGACCCCGGCCGGGCCCCGGCCGGTGGTGCGGGTCACCTGGTGGCCGATCACCCGGCCGGGGTAGACCTGGTGGCGGTTCTCGTAGCCGTGCTCGGCGATCTGCGCGTCCACCGCGGCGTAGATCTCGTTCAGCGGCCTGCGGGCCCGCACCTCGCGCAGGATCAGCTCCCGGTAGACCTTCAGGTCCTGGGCCAGCCGGTCCCAGACCGGGTTGTCGCCGACCTTGCCGCCGTAGCCGATGTCGGCGGTGTAGCCGTCCACCACCGGGGCGCAGTCCAGGACGTAGGGCATGCCCTCGCGGAGCACCCGCCCGCCGGCGAAGAACTGCAGCGGGGTGTGGAAGTGGCGGAAGGCGGTGCGGTCGCCGAACCAGGCGAACGGCACGTGGAAGAAGTCCTGCACGCCCGCGGCCACCAGGCAGGCGCGCAGCTTGGCGGTGGCCTGCCGCTCGGTCACCCCGGGCTCGATCCAGGCGGCGACCTGCTCGGCGCAGTGGTAGGCGAGCTGCTGGGTCTCGCGGAACCGCGCGAGGTCGTGGTCGGTGTAGCCGGTTCCGGTCATCGCTCGTCGACCTCCAGGACCAGGGTCTCGCCCTCGGCGGCCCGCGAGACGCAGGGCAGCAGGGCACCGGCGGCGCGCTCCTGCGCGGTGAGGCGGCGGTCGCGGTGTTCGGGGGTGCCGGCCAGCAGGGTCACCCGGCAGGTCCCGCAGAACCCCTGGTGGCAGGAGTAGGGCCGGTCCGGTTCGGCCTCGCGCAGCACGTCCAGCGCGGACCGGTCGGCGGGCACCGGCAGGGTGCGGCCGCCGGGGCCGAGCTGCAGGGTGAACGGCTTGCCGTCCAGCACCGGGGCGGCGCCGAACCGCTCGAAGTGCAGCGCGGTCGGCCGGCCCGCGGGCAGCCCGCGGCCGGCGACCGGCGGAGCGTCCAGCGCCCGCTGGACGGCGGTCAGCATCGGCGCGGGGCCGCAGCAGTAGACCGCCGCGCCCCGGGCGGCCGGCGCCAGCAGCTGCTCGCCGGTCGGGACGGTGCCGGTGAGCAGCGTGACGCGGTCGGGGGCGAGCGCGGTCAGCTCCTCGACGAACGGCATCGACTCCCGGCTGCGCCCGGCGTACACCAGGTGCCAGTCCAGGCCGCGGCGCTGGGCCTCGCGGGCCATCGGGAGCAGCGGGGTGATGCCGATCCCGCCGGCCACCAGCAGGAGCTCCGGCTCGCCGCAGAAGGCGAAGCCGTTGCGCGGCCGGCGCACCGTCAGCCGGGCGCCCCGGTGCAGCGCGTCGTGGACCTCCACCGAGCCGCCGCCCCCGCCGGCGATCCGGCGCACCGCGATCCGGTAGCCGAACCGGTCGGCCGGGTCGCCGCAGAGCGAGTAGTGGCGCCGGCGCCCGGACGGCAGGGTCAGCTGCAGGTGGGCGCCGGGCTGCCAGGGCGGCAGCGGCGCACCGGCCGGGTCGGCCAGCCGCACCTCGACCACGTCCTCGGCCACCGGGCGGTGCGCGGTGACCACCAGGGTGAGCGGCAACCGGCCGCGGCTCTCCGGGCGGCGCGGGTTGCGGCGCAGCCCCGGGGAGCCCATCGCGGGACTGTAGGCGTCGCCGAAGCGGGTCAGGAAGGACATCAGCCGGTCGGCCTGCGGGCGGCCGTACAGGTCCGGCGGCAGGTTCTCCAGGTCGTGCCTGCTGTCCCGGCCGAAGGCCAGGGCGGGGGCGGGCGCGGTGGCCCGGGTGCGGGGGTCGGCGGTCTTCTTGCTGCGGGGCGTCATCGGCGTCTTCCGGCGGGTCAGTGCGCGGCGGCGGCGCGGGCGGCGGGCGAGGTGGCCAGGTAGCCCAGGGCCTGCGCGCTGGAGCCCTCCTGGGTGGGGTGGTAGCCGCGCCGCAGGTAGCGCAGGCCGGAGCGCAGCGACTGCACCGGGTCGGGCAGCAGGCCGCGCCGGGAGACCTGCCAGGCCTCCTGCCAGCTCGGCCGGATCCGCCCGTCCAGGGTCGGGTCCGCGGCCAGCAGGAAGCGCACCCCGCGCACCCACAGGTGGACCAGCAGCGGCCCGCCCAGCAGCATGCCGCGCACCCGGCGCAGGTAGCCCGGGTCCAGGTGGACCAGCAGGTCGAAGGCGACGCTGCGGTGCTCCACCTCCTCCGCGCCGTGCCAGCGCAGCAGGTCGAGCATGGTCGCGTCGGCGCCCGCCCGGTCCAGGCCGGGCGAGTTGAGCGCCCAGTTGCCGAGGAAGGCGGTGAAGTGCTCGATCGCCGCCACGAAGGCGACCCGCTCGATCACGTTCTCCCGCCGCCGGCGCGCCGTCAGCCGCGGCTTGGGCCCCAGCACCCGCTGGAACAGCCAGGCGATCTGCCGCACGTAGGGGCGCGGGTCCAGCCCCTGGGCCAGCAGGTGGTCCAGCACCTCCTGGTGGGCCTCGGCGTGGATCGACTCCTGGCCGATGAAGCCGAGCACCTCCTCGCGCAGCTGCTCGTCCCGGACCAGCGGCAGCGCCTCCTTGAACACCTCGACGAACCAGCGCTCGCCCTCCGGCAGCAGCAGGTGCAGCACGTTGACGGTGTGGGTGGCGAAGGGCTCGTCGGGGATCCAGTGCAGCGGCAGTGCGGACCAGTCGAACCTGACGTCACGAGGCTCCAGCACGAGGTCGGTGTGCACCTCTGGGGCGGTTCTGGGCATGGGGGAACCTCCTGACCTGCGGGGTGGTGGCAGCACCTCAAACTACTGGCGGGTATGCCCGGTTACAAGTGGTTGGACGCCTCTTATCGACAACGCGTCTAATAGTTGTCGCGGCCACCGGCTCCGGTCGCGGGCTCCGCCGGGCACACCTACCGTGAAGGCGCCGGTACTCTCCGGCACCGAGAGGAGCGAGCAGTGATCACAGCGCGTGACATCATGCACAGCGGCGCCCAGTGCGTGAACGCCGACCAGTCCCTGATGGACGCCGCGATGATGATGCGGGACAAGGGCGTCGGCGCCCTCCCGATCTGCGGCCCGGACAAGCGCCTGATGGGCATCATCACGGAGCGCGACATCGTCACCCGATGTATCGCCGAGGGCAAGGACCCCTCGACCATGAAGGCCCGGGACATGGGCGGCCACCTGCACTGCGTGCGCGCCGACGACGACATGGACACCGTGCTGAAGAAGATGGAGCAGCACCAGATCCGCCGAATGCCGGTGATCGACAACGACATGCTGGTCGGCATGATCACCGAGAAGGACCTGGCGATGGGCCACAAGATGGCCAAGGGCGTGACGGACCAGCAGATCATCGACTTCATGGACTCGATGTTCGTGAAGGGCTGACCGCTGCGGACGCACCGCGGGCCGGGCCCCCGAGCAGGGGACCCGGCCCGCGGCGCGGCGCCGGCCCTACGGGCGGAAGGCGTCCGCGAACTGCTCCAGGGTGCCGGTGGCGGCCGCGATCACCGCGTGGTGGTGGTAGTCCCTGGTGCTGACGATCTTCCCGTCCCGCACCCGGAGCACCTGGATGTTGGGCGCCTCGAAGGTGCGCCCGGACGCCACGTGCCGCCCGACCCAGTCGAACTCCGCGATCACCACCTCGGGGTCGTCCACCTGGTGGACGACGACGTTCTCGGCCCGCATCTCGAACGGCGAGGTGCCGCCCAGCTCCTCGAACCGGGCCAGCAGCGCGGCCCGCCCGTCCAGCCGCCGCGGCGGGAACGGGGAGAACGGGATCTCCACCACCGCCTCCTCGGCGTACAGCTCCCCCAGATCGGCCCAGCGGCCGGCCGCGATCCCGGCCAGCAGCTTCTCGAACACCTCGCGCGGCGTGGCGATTTCGGACATGGTGAACCCCCAGATCGACGACATGACGGATCGCCAAGAACCGGACTGGCGACTCCGTATCCGACGATACGGACTGGCCACTCCGGTTGTCCAGGGTGCGCGGGCGGGCGGCTCAGACCGCCATCGCGAGCATCAGCGGCGCCGCCCGGTCCGCCAGGACCTCGGCGGCGGCGCGCAGCCGGTGGGCGTTCCCGGCCGGCATCGACATCGCCAGGCAGCCGACCGTCGACCCGGCCGTCACCGGCACCGCCGCGCAGACCGTGCCCAGGGCGTACTCCTGCAGGTCCAGCACCGGCATGGTGGCCGGCTGGCGCTCCAGCCGGTGCATCAGCTGCTCGGCGTCGGTGATGGTGCGCGAGGTGAGCCGGGCGATCGGGTGCCGGGAGAGGTGGTCCAGCCGCCCGTCGTGGTCCAGCTGGCTCAGCAGGCACTTGCCGATGGCACTGGCGTGCGCCGTCGCGCGGAAGTCCACCCACTCGTGCACCGCCGGCGCGTGCTCGGCCGCGGAGACCGCCTCCACCCGCAACTCGCCGTCGTGGTACCGGCTGAAGTACACCGCGGCGCCCAACTCGTCGCGCAGCTCGGCGAGCTTGTGCTCCAGCCGGATCCGGATCACCTGCTCCCGGTTGGCCTGGCCGAGCATCGCGAAGGTGCCGCCGAGCACCCAGCCCCCGCTGTCGAACTGCAGGTACCCCTGGCCGCAGAGCAGGTCGAGCAGTTCGCTCACCACCGGCTCGGCCAGCCCGGTGTCGCGCACCAGATCGGTCAGCGCGGCTCCGTAGGGGTGGCGATCGGCGGCCTCCAACAGTCGCAGGGCCCGCACCAGCGACGCGTGCGGACTCGACTCCCCCTGTGCCAGCGCGACCTGACGACCGCTACCCTGTGCCGGCATGGCTCTCCCCTTCCGCCGCTCCCGGACATCCGCCGCCACCGTCCAGACTATCCGTCAGCTCCCGTACGGATGCGCAGGATCCACGCGAATGGCGCACCTGACGGATATTGGCCGGATGGCATATGCCAGACGATCCGGCAACCGCGGCGCGCCGTCAAGACGGCCTCCGGGCAGCGCGACGGGCCCCGCCCCGCTGTCCGCGGAGGGGGCCCGTCTGAGGGTGCGTCAGGTGGTTGAGGCGGATCAGCCCTCGTCGGTGGAGCGCAGCTCCGCGACGGCGGCGGCGAGCCGGGCGCCGTACTCCGGGTCGGCCGCGTGGAAGTGGGCCAGGTTCTTCTCGATGACGTCCTCGCGGCTCACCTGGGCCAGGAAGCCGGCCAGGTTGCCGATCAGGCGGCTCTTCTCGCCCTCGGACATCAGCCGGTACAGCTCGCCGGCCTGGAAGAAGTCGTCGTCCTTGGTGTGCGCCGGCGTGGTGTAGTTGCCGGTGAAGCCGTTCAGCGCGACCGGCGCGGCCAGCGCGCTGTCGCTCTGGCGCGGGCCGTCGAACGAGTTCGGCTCGTAGTTCTTCGCGCGGCCGGACGCGTTGACCGCGGCGAAGCCGTCCCGGCCGTAGTTGTTCGCCTCGGTGGCGCGCGGCGCGTTCACGGCCAGCTGGGTGTGGTTCACGCCGAGCCGGTAGCGCTGGGCGTCCGCGTAGGCGAACAGGCGGCCCTGGAGCATCTTGTCCGGGGACGGGCCGATGCCGGGCACGAAGTTGTTCGGCGAGAACGCGGCCTGCTCGACCTCGGCGAAGACGTTCTCGGGGTTCTTGTTCAGCACCAGGCGGCCGACCTTGACCAGCGGGTAGTCCGCGTGCGGCCACACCTTGGTCAGGTCGAACGGGTTGAACCGGTACTCCGCGGCCTCGGCCACCGGCATCAGCTGGACGTAGAGGGTCCAGGACGGGAAGACGCCGCGCTCGATCGCCTGGTGCAGGTCGCGCTGGTGGCTGTCGGCGTCCCCGCCGACCACCTCGGCGGCCTGGGCGCCGTCCAGCGAGCGGATGCCCTGGTTGGTCTTGAAGTGGTACTTCACCCAGAACGCCTGGCCGGCCTCGTTGACCCACTGGTAGGTGTGCGAGCCGTAGCCGTTCATGTGGCGGTAGGAGGCCGGGATGCCGCGGTCGCCGAACAGCCAGGTGATCTGGTGGGTGGCCTCGGGGGCGTGCGCCCAGAAGTCCCAGACGTTGTCGGCCTCGGTGATGCCGGTGAACGGGTCGCGCTTCTGCGAGTGGATGAAGTCCGGGAACTTCAGCGGGTCCTTGATGAAGAAGACCGGGGTGTTGTTGCCGACCAGGTCGTAGTTGCCCTCGGCGGTGTAGAACTTCAGCGCGAAGCCGCGCGGGTCGCGCACCGCGTCGTTGGCGCCCAGGTTGCCGGCCACGGTGGAGAAGCGCAGGAAGACCTCGGTGCGCTTGCCGACCGCGGCGAGGAAGTCGGCCCTGGTGTACTGCGAGACCTCGTCGGTCACCTCGAAGTAGCCGTACGCGCCGGAGCCGCGGGCGTGCACCACGCGCTCCGGGATCCGCTCGCGGTTGAACCGGGCCAGCTTCTCCAGCAGCTGCTGGTCCTGGATCAGCAGCGGGCCGTACTCGCCGGCCGAGGCCGAGTTCTGGTTGTCGGCGACCGGGGCGCCGGACTCAGTGGTGAGGATCTTGGACATGGGGGTCCTTCAGGTACGGGAGGGT
>NZ_JBHYKG010000207.1:0-4083 GCF_042741245.1 Kitasatospora sp. NPDC058965 | reverse complement strand
GGTTTGGCCTGGGCTTGGGCGCACGTGTGGGTTGGTGGGCGGGCTGGTGGGCGGTGGGCGGCCGGGGGGGGGGTTTGGGGGTGGGGGGCCCGGGGGGGCCGGCCCCGTGGGGGGGGTTTTTGGGACGGGGGGGTCTTTCGGTTGGGGGGGGGTGGGGGGGAAGGAAGGGTCAGACGCCGAGCAGGCGCCACACCGCGGCCGCGCGGCGGGTGGTCTCGGCGCCGTCCGGGCCGTCCGCGGGCTGCAGCGCCGCGACCGCGGCGGTGGCCGCGGCGGGGCCGGCCAGCGGGCGGGCCGCGGCCAGCGCCGCGGCCTCGGCGGCGGTCAGGCCGGCCTCGGTGAGCGCGGCGGCGGCCTCGGCCGGCGGCAGCGCGTCGAACCAGCGCAGCGCCAGGGCCGCCCGGCCGGCCTCGGTGAGCCGGCCGACCAGCCGCAGCCGGGCCACCCCGCCGTCCGGGTAGACGTTGAAGCGCACGTGGGTCACCGGGCGGCCGGCGGCGAGCCGCAGCCGGTGCCGGGTGTCCGGCTGCAGCCGGGTGCGCGGCAGCAGCTCGAACCAGCCGTCGGGGTCGGTGGCGGGGTCGCCGCCCGTCGAGGCGTCGTAGCCCCACAGGTCGGCCCAGCCGGGGGCGTTGGCGACGAAGTGGCTGGTGTCCACCTCGGCGGCCAGGACCTCACCGCCCCCGGCCAGGGCGATCTGCACCCAGTCGTTGGCCTTGTCGCGCCGACGCCGGGTCTCCCAGCCCTCGCCCATGACGGAGGCGCGACCGGGAGCGTTCAGGTTGTGCGGGGAGGAGAAGTACCGGTCCGAGGCCGCCTCCGCGACGCCGCCGTACTCCTGGGCGGCCAGGTCGAAGCTGAGCCCGTCCAGGTCGCGCGGGTCCGGCAGCACCTCGCCGTACACCCGCAGCCGGGCCACGCCGCCGTCCGGCCAGATGTTCAGCCGCACGTGCGTGTAGCGGGTGGCGTCGGCCACCTCGAACTCGTGCGCCGTGTCGCCGCGCAGCGCGGTGCGCGGGACCAGGTCGGTCCACTCGGCCGCGGCCAGCTCCTCGACCGACGGGTGGCCCGGCACCGAGGCGCCCTGCACCGAGCCGGACTCCGGGTAGTTGCCGGTGAAGTGGGCGGTGTCCACGATCACGCCGCGGATCCGGCCGGCCACCCCGAGCCGGACCACGGCCCAGTCGTGGTCCTCGTCGGTCGGGTGCGGCTGCTCGGCCCCGGCGCCGCGGCGGCGCCGGCTCTCCCAGCCGTCCATGATCTGGCCCTTGTGGCCGAAGGTGTGCGGCCGGAACTCGGCGGGCTTGGCGACCAGCAGGTTCTCCGCGTCGGCGAAGGTGTCCTCGTTGGTGGCCACCACCCCGGCGCCCAGCAGCCGGGAGGCGAGGTTGACCAGTTCGGTGAAGGGAGCCGACGGGGTCTGACTGGTGCTCATATCGCTCCTCAGCAAAGGTTCAGCGGGTACGAAGGATCTGCTGCCCGAACGGCGCGGCGGCCGTGTCCACCACCCGGCCGCGCAGCCAGGTGGTCCGCACCGCACCGGTCAGCCGCCGGCCCGCGTACGGGGTGACGGGGTTGCGGTGGTGCAGGCCGGCCGGGTCGACGGCGAACTCGGCGTCCGGGTCGAAGGCCACCAGGTCGGCGTCGCAGCCGACCGCGATGGCGCCCTTGGTGCCGGTCAGGCCGACCAGTTCGGCCGGGCCGCCGGACATCCAGCGGGCCACCTCGGTCAGCGTGTGGCCGCGGCGCCGGGCCTCGGTCCAGATCGCCGGCAGCCCCAGCTGCAGCGAGGCGATGCCGCCCCAGGCGGCCGCGAAGTCGCCGCTGCCGCCGAAACGTTCCAGCAGCTTCAGGTCGGGGGTGGACGGCGAGTGGTCGGAGACGATGCCGATGAACTCGCCGTTCGCCAGCGCCGCCCAGAGCCGGTCGCGGTTGGCCTCGTCGCGGATCGGCGGGCAGCACTTGAAGGCGGTGTCCCCGTCCGGGACCTCCTCCGCGGCCAGCGTCAGGTAGTGCGGGCAGGTCTCGGCGGTCACCCGGACGCCGTCGGCCCGGGCCTGCGCCAGCAGCGGCAGCACCGCGGCGGACGAGACGTGCAGGATGTGGACCCGGGCGCCGGTGCGCCGGGCGGTCTCCAGCAGGTGCGCCACCGCGGCGGTCTCGGCGTCGTCCGGACGGGAGTTGAGGAAGTCGCGGTAGTGGGTGCCGGGCACCTGCGGGGCCGCGGAGAGCACCGCCGGGTCCTCGGCGTGGATGATCGCCAGTGCGCCGATCCGGGCCTGCTCGGCCAGTGCCGGCGCCAGCTGGTCGCGGTCCAGGTGCGGGAACTCGTCCACCCCGGAGGGCGCCAGGAAGCTCTTGAAGCCGAACACGCCGGCCTCGTGCAGGGCGGCCAGCTCGCCGGTGTTGTCCGGCACCGCGCCGCCCCAGAAGCCCAGGTCCACCCAGGCCTGGCCCTCGGCGGTCTTCCGCTTGACGTCCAGCCCGGCCACCGTGGTGGTCGGCGGGACGGAGTTCAGCGGCATGTCGATGATCGTGGTGACGCCGCCGGCCGCCGCGGCCCGGGTGGCGGTGGCGAAGCCCTCCCACTCGGTCCGGCCCGGCTCGTTGACGTGCACGTGGGTGTCGACCAGGCCGGGCAGCAGCACCGTGTCGCCCAGGTCGGTGAGCTGCGCGTCCCCCACCAGCAGCGAGCCGTGGGCCGCGATCTGCTCGATCCGGCCGTCCCGGACCAGCACGTCGGCCGGGCGCTCGCCGTCGGGCAGGACCACACGCCGGGAGCGGATCACCGCGGTCGGCTGCTGCATCTGGGGCCTCCGGAAAGGGTGTTGCGGTGGGGTGGCTCGGAGCCTAGGCCCGCCTTCAACAAAACGTCAATGTAGGAAAGTACGAGGGGTTCAGCGGGCCAGCAGGTCCTGCGCCAGCCGCTCGCCGGCCAGCTCGGCCAGCTCGGCCGCCCGGGTGAGGCTGTCGCCCGGCTGTTCGGCCAGGTCGGTGAGCGCGTAGGCGGCCGCGAAACCGGCGCCGCGCCACTCGCGCTCGGACAGTTCGAGCCTCCCCGCCACAGCGGCCACCGGAACCCCCGCCCCGGTGGCCGCCGCGGCGACGCCGGCGGGGGCCTTGCCGTGCAGTGTCTGCGCGTCCAGGCATCCCTCGCCGGTGACGACGAGGCGCGCCCCACGCACAGCCTCGTCGAAACCCAGCAGTTCGAGCAGCAGCTCGATGCCGGGTCGCATGGTGGCGCCCAGCAGCGCCAGGGCGGCGAAGCCCACGCCGCCGGCCGCGCCGGCCCCGGGGGCCCGGCGGGCGTCCCGGCCGGTGGCCTGCTGCACCAGGTCGGCCCAGCGGGTCAGCCCCGCCTCCAGGACCACCAGGTCGGCCTCGTCGGCGCCCTTCTGCGGGCCGTAGACCGCGGCGGCGCCGCGCGGACCGAGCAGCGGGTTGTCCACGTCGCAGGCGACCACGACCTCCACCCCCGCCAGCAGGTCGGCCAGCACGCCCGGGTCCAGGCGGTGCAGCCGGCGCAGGGCCGCACCACCCGGGGCGAGTTCGGCGCCCTCGGCGTCGTACAGGCCCACCCCGAGGGCCTGCACCATGCCGGCACCGCCGTCGGTGCAGGCGCTGCCGCCCAGCCCCAGGACCACGCGCCGCACGCCCAGCCCGACCGCCTTGGCGATCAGCTGGCCGACCCCGAAGGAGCCGGCCGCCAGCGGCGCGGTGCGGCCGCCCGGCAGCTGGCTGAGCCCGGAGGCCTGGGCCAGCTCGACGACCGCGGTCTCCCCCCTGACCGCGATCGCCGCGTCCACCGGCAGCCCGGTGGGCCCGGAGACCTTGACCGCCACCCGGGAGAACCCGGCCGCCAGCGCGGCGGCCAGGGTGCCCTCGCCGCCGTCGGCCACCGGGAGCTCGCGGACCTCGACGCCGGGGCGCGCCCGGCGGATTCCGGCGGCGATCCTGGCGGCCACCTCGGCGCCCTCCAGGGTGCCCTTGAACTTGTCGGGAGCTACGACCACATGGCCCTGGGTGGGGGTGGCGGGCATCTGATGGCCTCACTTCCGAGTCGAACTGATGGTGCGTCGATCC
>NZ_JBHYKG010000206.1:0-15190 GCF_042741245.1 Kitasatospora sp. NPDC058965 | reverse complement strand
CGCCGCACTTCTTGACGACTTGTCGGGAACACCGCTAGCTTCACTTCACCACCTGGAATCGTTAGGAAGTTTTCCTAATTTACTCCCGGCCGGATACCCCCGGACCCCCACAACTCGTCCTTCCAGGAAGGATCCCCGTGAGGCACAACGTCCGCACCGCACTCTCCGCCGCCACCTGCGCCCTCACCGCCGCCGCGGCCACGCTGGGCCTGACCGGCGGCGCGCACGCCGCCGCAGCCACCACCACCGCCACCGCCCTGCCGGCGCACGTCTACGCGCCCTACTTCGAGGCCTGGACCGGGCAGGACCCGGCCGCGCTCGCCAAGCAGTCCGGCGCCAAGTACCTCTCGATGGCCTTCGTCCAGACCGCCTCGGCCGGGTCCTGCACCGTGTACTGGAACGGCAGCACCTCGCAGCCGATCGCCAGCGGCACCTTCGGCTCGTCGATCGCCGCCGTCCAGGCCGCCGGCGGCAACGTCATCCCGTCCTTCGGCGGCTACACCGCGGACACCACCACCACCGACATCGCCGACAGCTGCACCAACGTCGGCTCGATCGCCGCCGCCTACGAGAAGCTCATCACCACCTACAACGTCCCCCGCATCGACCTCGACGTGGAGCAGGACTCGCTGACCAACAAGGCCGGCATCGACCGCCGCAACAAGGCGATCGCCCAGGTCGAGTCGTGGGCCGCGTCCCACGGCCGCACCGTGCAGTTCTCCTACACCCTGCCCACCAACACCGACGGCCCCGACTCCGGCGGCCGCGCGGTGCTCGCCAACGCGGTGGCCAACCACGCCCGGATCGACGTGGTGAACCTCATGACCTTCGACTACTACACCGGCGCCACCATCGAGATGGCCAAGGCCACCGAGACCGCCGCCCAGGGCCTGGAGTCCTACCTCGCCTCGCTCTACCCGTCGAAGAGCGCCGCCCAACTGTGGGCCATGGTCGGCGTGACCGAGATGCAGGGCATCGACGACTACGGCAAGCCCGAGACCTTCACCACCGCCGACGCCACCACCGTCCTCAACTGGGCCCGCAGCAAGGGCATCAACGAGATCTCCCTGTGGGCCCTGCAGCGCGACAACGGCGGCTGCCCGGGCACCAAGGGCTCCGACAGCTGCTCGGGCGTCAGCCAGGGCACCTGGGCCTTCAGCCACGCCTTCGAACCGTTCAGCGGCTGAGTCCCACCCTCACCAACGGCCGGGTCAAGCCTGGTCGCCTCGGGCAGCCGGGCCCGGTCACCTCGGGCGGCGCGGTACGGGGGCGCCGCCCGAGCCGACCCGGTCAGGCCCGGCCGTTGGCGGCCCCGGCACCCGCCCCGGCCCCGGCTCCGGTACGGGCCAGGGCGACCGCGTCGGCGAGGGGGCCGTGCCAGGTCGGGCCGTGTCCCGGGATCAGGGTGTCGGCGGCGAGGGCGGCCAAGGTGTCCAGGGCGGCGGGGACGCGGGCCGGGGCGTGGGCGAAGAAGGGGGACAGGATCTGCGGGCCGGTGCGGCGGGTGGTCGGGTCGGCCGTGGTCAGCGCGTCGCCCGTGGCCACCGCCCCGGCACCGGGCAGGAAGTAGGCGCTGTGGCCGGAGGTGTGACCGTGGCACGGCACCGGCACCGGGCGCCCGGGCAGGTCGAGCGGCCCCGCCGACGGGAACGGCTGCGCGTGCGGGACCGACGGGCGGCGCAGCGCGCCGGCGCCGAGGATCCGCAGCCCCCAGGCCAGCACCTGCGGCCGCCACAGCCGCGCGAGCACGTCGAGCGGGCTCGCCTGCTCCAGGCGGCCGCCGGCGGCGGCGCCGAGCTCGGCGGGGTCAAGGTAGACCGGGATCCCGTACCGCGCGTGCAGGTGGCCGAGCGCCCCCATGTGGTCGACGTGGGCGTGGGTCAGCAGCACCCCGCGGATGTCCTCCGGCCTGCGCCTGATCGCGCGGACCGACGCCTCCAGCTTCGGGATGTCCCCGGGCCAGCCCGCGTCGATCAGGGTGAGGTCGGTGCCCTCGCGCACCAGCACCCAGTTGACGTCCGTCCCCTCGGCGCAGAACACGTCGGACGCCACCTCGCGCACCGGACTCCCTTCTCAGCAGCTGTAGTTGAACGCGGCCGACGCCGTCCGCGACCCCGGGGAGAGCACCACCAGCGTGGCGGTGGCGGACATCGTGCCCTTGCCCTCGAAGGTCCAGCGCAGGGTCACCTGGGTGTGGTGGGTGCCCCGCGGGACGGCCTGGGTGATCGAGTCGGAGACGGTGCCGTCGCTGCGGAGCCAACGGTAGGTGACGGTGCCGGCGCCGCCCTTGGTGTCCACGGTACCGATCACGGTCTGCACGCCGCCGCAGGCCGGGCCCGCCGGGTCGGTCTGCACGGACACTCCGGTCACGGCGAGGGCCGGCGACCACCACTGCCAGCCGAGGTAGCCGAGCACCAGCAGCAGCACCAGCAGCGGGATCAGCCAGACCGACCGCCTGCGCCGCTCCGGCTCGGCCGGCTCGGCGTGCCAGGCCACGGCGGCCGCCTCCGGCACGGTCGTGGTCGGCACCGGCACACCGGGCCCGAACCGGCGGAACTCCGCCGTATTGCCAGGGGTCGGCCAGGCCTCCTCGTCGAGGAAGGTGGCGCTCTCCTCCTGGTCCAGCCCGCTGGTCCGGTTCAGCGGCGGGTCGGGCAGCACCACGGTCTGGTCCAACGCACCGGCGGCGAGCGCGACGGGCGCGACCGGCACGACGGCCGCCGGAGGGGCAGCCGCCGGAGGGACAGCCACCGGAGGGGCGGAGAGGACGACGGTCTGGTCGATCGGCACGGCCACGGGCGGCCCGGAGAGCACCACGGTCTGGTCGACCGGCACTCCTGCCGGCGGCGTGGCCAGGACCACGGTCTGGTCGACGGGCCCGGCGACGGGCGCCGCCGGGAGCTCCACGGTCTGGTCGACGGGCGCGCCGAGGGGCGCCGCCGGGAGCTCGACGGTCTGGTCGAGGGGGGCGTCGGGACGCTTGTCGGGGGTGGACATGGTGATGTTCCTCGATTGACGATCGATCAGCGGGGCGGGTTGCAGACGAAGGCGTAGATCTGCTGGGAAGCCGAGCCTGCGGCAGCGGCGGGGCTGGAAACCACCTGCGCTCCGTAGGCTGTCGGGTTTCCGGAAAAGATGTGGGAGATCAGGACCGAGGCACTGGTCTGGCCCTTGGCCAAGGTGACGGAGAGCGGAACCACGATCCCGTCGGACCAAGTGACCGAGAGTGCCACGGTGCCCGGGGTCCCGTCCGTGGTCACGATGACCTCGCCCGCAGTGCTGTAGTTGCTGGTGCAGCGGTAGTCGCTCGGGTTCTTGGTCGCGGAGTTCAGCGGGATGCTCAACCCCCGCACCTTCACCGGCGGCGGTGGCGGCGGCGTGCTCGCGCTGCTCGACGTGCCGCCGCTCGGCGTGGTGGGGGTCACCGTCGGGGGGCCGCCGGCCGGGGCGGTCGGCGTCGGGCCCGCCTTGGTGGCCGACACCGTGGGCGCGCCCGTGGTGGCCGCCGCGCTCGCCGTTGCCGCGGCGGACGCCGAGGCCGAGGCGGACGCGGATGCCGAGGCGGACGCCGACGCGGTGGCGGACGCGGAGGCCGTTGCCACGGGCGAGGCCGAGCCGCCCGGCGACACCGAGCTCGCCGCCTCCACCACCGGGCCGGCCACCTCGGTGGTGCCGGACGAGTTGCCGCCATCGGCGACCGCGACCCGGGCCATCGCCCCGGCGAGCACCACCACGCCGACGGCACCGGCGACCAGCTTGGCCCGCCGGCTCAGCAGCCGGCGGCCGCCCACGGCGGCACCGGCGGCGGCCGGGCCGAGGACCGTGGTGGCCAGCGAGGTGCCGCCGGCCGCCGGCTCGCCGCCGGAGGGCAGCAGCAGCAACGGCAGCAGCGCCATCAGCGCGGCCAGCGCCGCCCGCCCCTTCTCCTCCCAGTGCGGCCCGTACCCGGCGCGGGCGACCCGCTCCAGCTCCTCGACCAGGTCGTCCGCGCTCTCCGGACGCTGCGCCGCCTCCTTGGCCAGGCCGGAGCGGATCAGCGGGCGGATCGGCTCGGGGGCCTGCTCGTCCGGGATCGGCGCCTCGGTGTGCTGCATCGCCAGTTCCATCAGGGTGGTGCCGTTGTACGGCTTGGCACCGGTCAGGCACTCGAAGAAGGTGGCGGTGGCGGCGTACACGTCCGAGGACGGCGAGGCGGGCTCGCCCGCCCACTGCTCCGGCGCCATGTACACCGGGGTCCCGGCCACCTTGGCGCTCTCGCCGCTGCGCACCGCGATGCCGAAGTCCACCAGCTTGGTCGAGCCGTCCAGCGTGACCAGCACGTTCTCCGGCTTGTAGTCGCGGTGGACCACGCCGGACCGGTGCGCGGCCGCCAGGCCGAGCAGCGAGCCCTTGAGCACCACCAGCGCCGCCTCGGGCCCGGTGGCACCCTCCTGGCGGAGCAGGGCGCGCAGCGAGACGCCTTCGACCAGCTCCATCACGATCGCGGCGCCGTTCGGGCCCTCGACGTACTCGTACAGCGCCGTCACCTGCGGCGAGCGCAGCGCGCCCAGCACCTCCGCCTCGGCGCGCAGCCGGGTGGTGTCCTGCACCGCCCCGTTCAGGTACTTGATGGCGACCTTGGTGCCGGTCTCTTCGTGCCGCGCCAGGACCACGCGGCCGCTGCCGCCCGAGCCGAGCTCGTGTTCGTGCTGGTATCCGGGCAGGATCCAGGGGTCACCGGCCGGGGCCACCCCATCCTCGGTCAGGCCGTTCATGCTCTTCTTGGTCCCTCGTCGTCTACGCCTTAGGCGTGCCGCGTTCCCCTCGCGACACTGCCTGCGACGAGCACCGTAGAGCCTCGGTTCCGCTTGTCAGGCCGTCTTTCGGTCACGATTCGGGTGCTTCGCACACGCCGGGCGGCAAGCTGCGCACACGGACCGTGCACCCCCGCCCCACCAGGCGCACACGAACCGTGCCTGCCCGTACTGCGCCGTGCGTGCCCACCCCCGTACCCGGCGTGTCCGGCCCGGTCACCCGCAGGTAGGCTCCCACGGAACGTGCGCCGCGCCGGCGGCCCGACCTCGACACCAACCCGAGAGACTGTTGATGACCTCCTCCGCTCCGAAGATCGTCGTCGTCGTGCCCACCTACAACGAGCGGGAGAACCTGCCCGTGCTGGCCGGGCTGCTGGCCGAGCTGGAGCTGCCCGAGCTGCACCTGCTCGTGGTCGACGACAACTCTCCGGACGGCACCGGCGAGGTGGCCGACAAGCTGGCCGCCGAGTCCGGCGGCACCATCGGCGTGCTGCACCGCACCGCCAAGGACGGCCTGGGCCGCGCCTACCTGGCCGGCATGGCGCGGGCGCTGGACGAGGGCGCCGAGATCGTGATCCAGATGGACGCGGACCTGTCGCACCCGAGCACCGTGATCCCGGCCATGGTGGAGACGCTGCGGACCACCGACGCCGCCGTGGTGCTCGGCTCGCGCTACGTGCCGGGCGGCTCCACCGCCAGCGAGTGGCCCTGGCACCGCAAGGCGCTGTCGGCCTGGGCGAACCTCTACGTGAACACCATCCTGCGGCTGGGCGTGAAGGACGCCACCGCGGGCTTCAAGGCCTGGCGGGCCGAGACGCTGCGGGCCATCGACCTGCCCTCGGTGCACAGCAACGGCTACTCCTTCCAGGTCGAGATGAACTACCGCGTGGTCAAGCGCGGCATGGTCATCCGCGAGGTGCCGATCCGGTTCGAGGAGCGCGCCGTCGGCGTCTCCAAGATGAGCCTGGGCGTGCAGCTGGAGTCGGCGATGGCGCCGTGGAAGCTGCTGCTCAACCGCTGAGCCGGCCGCCCGGCGCGGGCACCGCGCCGGCTGCGACACCCGGGGTTCGGATACCCCGCGGGGTACACTCGACGGTGTCGCTCAGCGGAGAGAAAGGGTGTCCTCAGATGAAGGTGGACGAGGACGCGGTCGGCGCGGTGCTCAACCGGCTGCGCCGGGCGCAGGGCCAACTGGCCGGCGTGATCGCGATGATCGAGGCCGGGCGCGACTGCAAGGACGTGGTCACCCAGCTCGCGGCCGTCTCGCGGGCGCTGGACCGGGCCGGCTTCAAGATCGTCGCCAGCGGCATGCGCCAGTGCCTGGCCGCCGCGGACGAGGGCGCCCCGCCGATGTCCGAGGCGGAGCTGGAGAAGCTCTTCCTCACCCTGGCCTGAGCCGCAGCCGCGCCGGTACCCGTACCCGCACGCGCACGCGCACGCCGACCTGAACGAGGGCCCGGGCACTGCTGCCCGGGCCCTCGGCCGTTCACTCCCCCAGCAGGTCCAGCCGCCAGTCGTTCGAGGTCATCCAGGTGCCCTTCGGGTACTCGAACACCACCTCGCCCAGCAGCTCGAACCCGGCCCGGCGGCAGATCGCGTTCGACGCCGGGTGGTCCGCCCCGGGGTAGGCGTGCAGGTAGCGGTGGGTGCCTTCGGCGCGCGCCCGGTCCGCCACCGCGCGGGCCGCCGCCACCGCCAGCCCGCGCCCCTGGAACTCGGGCAGCACGCCCCACCCGGTCTCCCAGACGGTGGCCCCGGCCCACTCCCGCGGCCAGTAGCCGATCGACCCGACCGTCTCCCCGGTCTCGACCAGCACCACCCGGAACATGGTCCCCTGCCCCGGCGCACCCATCGCCAGGTAGCGCCGGTGCCGGTCGGCCAACTTCTCGGCCGTCTCCGGGCCGCCCAGGTGCTCGGTCATCTCGGGGCTGTTGGTCCGCTCCAGCAGCCAGTGGTCACCCTCGCCCCAGGGTTCCAGCCGGACCCGCGGCGCACTCTGCTCGCTCATGCCACGACCGTACCCACCCGGTCCGACAGCGCCCGCCTCACCCTCGATCAGATGATCTGACTGTTATGGTGCTTCTGCCCTGATTGTCCTTCAGGTTCCGCTTCGCCCTGGTCGTCCTCAGGATTCGCCCGCAGCCGCCGCCCGGAGGGCTCATGACGTCGCAGCAGATCCTCATCGGCGTCGGCCTGACCGTGGTGCTCGCGGTCGGCTCGCAGCTGCTGGCCGGCCGGCTGCGGATCCCGGCCATCATCGTGCTGCTGCCGGTGGGCTTCGCCGCCGGCGCGATCACCGACGACGTGCACCCGGACAAGCTGCTCGGCCCCGCCTTCGCGCCGCTGGTCTCGCTGGCCGTGGCGGTGATCCTCTACGACGCCGGGCTCGGCCTGGACCTGGGCAAGCTCGCCGGGCACACCCGGCGCACCGTGGTCCGGCTGGTCTGGATCGGCGCCCTGGCCACCGTGCCGATCGCCGCGGCGGCGGCCGCGCCGCTGCTGGGCGTCTCGGCGCAGGCGGCCACCATGCTCGGCACCGTACTGGTGGTCTCCGGGCCCACCGTGGTCGGCCCGCTGCTCGGCTTCGTCCGACCCACCGAGCGGGTGCAGCGGATCCTGCTCTGGGAGGGCTCGCTGATCGACGCGGTCGGCGGGATCCTCGGCGCGCTGGTCTTCCACGCCCTGCTCAGCAACGCCCGCCACGGACTCGGCACCGGGCTGCTGGAGTTCCTGGCCAGCGTGCTGCTCGGGCTGGCGGGCGGCGCGGTGGGGGCAGCACTGCTCTGGCTGCTGCTGGTCAGGCTGGCGCTCGGCGAGGTGCTGGGCACCACCAGCCAGCTGGCGGCGGTGATCGGGGTCGCGGCCGCCTGCGACGTGCTGCGCGACGACACCGGGCTGATCGCGGCGATCGTGATGGGCGTGGCGGTGGCCACCGTACCGGCCTTCGACCTGCCGGCCAGGCGCCCGTTCTTCGAGACCCTGGTCTCGCTGATCGTCGGGGTGCTCTTCGTCTCGATCTCGGCCACGGTGTCCTGGGCGGCGCTGCGGCCGGTGGTGCTGCCGGGACTGGGGCTGGTCGCCGTGCTGGTGCTGGTGGCCCGCCCGCTGGTGGCCGCGCTCTCCACCCTGGGGACCGACCTGACCGGGGGTGAACGGGCCTTCCTGGGCTGGATGGCGCCGCGCGGCATCGTGGCCGCCTCCACCGCCGCGACCTTCTCCGCCGACCTGGCCGCCGGCGGGGTGCGCGGGGCCGAGAAGATCCTGCCGGCCACCTTCCTGGTGATCGTGGCCACCGTGACGCTCTACGGGCTGACCGCGACGCCGGTGGCGGGGCGGCTCGGCGTCCAGCGGCCGGCCCGGTCCCGGCCGCTGCTGGTGGGCGGTGACCCGTGGGTGGTGCAACTGGCGCTGCTGCTGCGCTCGGCCGGGGTCGACGTGCTGATGTGGGCCGGCCGGGCCGCGCACCGCGAGCGGATCGCGGCGGCCGGCCTGGAGCTGGCACCGGGCGAGCTGCTGGCCACCGCCGCCGGGGAGGGCGCGGAGCAGGAGGGCATCACGGCGGTCTACCTGCTGACCCGTCAGGACGACTTCAACGCGCTGGCCGCCTCGGTGCTGCGCGAGGACGCCGAGCTGCCGGTGTACCGGCTGGCCGCCGCGCACCCGGGCGCGCGGGTGGTCGGCGCCGGGCCGCAGGACCAGGTGCTCTTCGACCCGGCGGTGGCCGCCCGGCTGGCCGACGGGGCGGCGCTGAGCACGGCCGAGCGGGTGGCACCGGAGCACCGGCTGCTGTTCACGGTGGACCCGGCGGGCCGACTGCTTCCGGTGACCGAGCGCCGCACGCCGGCCGCCCAGGGCCTGCACATCGTGCTGGCGCCCTAGGCCCGCACATCGTGCTGGCGCCCTAGTCGCCTGCCGCCCCGGTCGCGGTGCGCCGGTCGGCCAGCCGGTGCTTCAGCTGCCGGACCGTCAGCACCGGGTCGAAGCTGCCCGGCCGGGCCCGGGTGATCGGGTAGCAGGCCAGGCCCAGCAGCACCGCGGAGAAGTGCCCCACGCTGGTGAAGTCGCGGGAGGAGATCAGCGCCAGGCCGTAGAACAGGACCACCCCGGCGACGTACAGGTACCGCCACGGTCTGACGATCAGGTAGGTGAGCACCGCCTCCACCCCCGCCAGCGCGTAGCTGACCCCGTAGTCCAGCGTGAACCGGGCCCGCTCGGGCGCGTACCCGTGCTGGATCGCCCAGTAGAGCACGCCCTCGCTGAGGTAGGTCGCCCCGACGTGCGCGACCGCCACCACGGCCAGCCACCGCGCCGTCCCCAGCCAGCGTTCGGCCGGCACGTGGAAGATGTTGTAGAACACGAAGTAGAACCACCAGCCGCCGCCGGCGATCCAGAACGCGCTGCTGATCAGCACCCGCACCGGCGACTTGGACAGCTCGTGCAGGTTGGTCGAGCGCCGGCGCAGCAGGTGGTTGGCGAACTCCGGCGACACGTGGTGGATGATCTGGGTGGTCAGCAGCAGCACCGCCAGCCAGACGTAGGTGCCCGGCGCCCTGCCGACGTACCGGGCGCAGGCCCGGCCGGCCCGCTTCACCCACGGCCAGAACCCCGCCCGCGGACGCCGACCGCTGACCCCGTCCATCCAGCCCTCCCTCGTCGGCGCGGCTGAGCTGAACGCTACGGCGCCCGTTGACCGGTGGCCAGCGCTGACGGCTCAAGGGGTGACGATCGCGAAGTCCGGGTCGGGCTGGTCCAGGTAGCCGCCGAAGTCGACCAGCGCCTCGGCGTCCCCGGTCAGCCGGACCCGGCCCGCGGCGATCTCGTCCAGGAAGGTGGTGGCCCGTCCGAGGACGGCGTCGAGCGTGGTGCGGGCCAGGGCGAGGGTGGCGTGCGGCTGCTCGCCGCGCGGGGCGTCGCCCGCCATCGGGGTGAGCGCGCCGTTGGACAGCAGCAGCGTCCAGACCTCCCCGGTGTCGGTGAACTCCCAGCGCAGCACCAGTCGGCGGGCGGCGGCGCGCGGCCCGTTGAGCCGCACCGCCATGGACTGGAAGACCTGTTCGGCGGTGAGCGCGGCCAGGATGTCGGGGGCGTCGCGGGTGGGCGTGCCGATCACGCCGCCGCGCAGCTCGGCCGCGCCCATCAGGTAGAAGTTGCGCCACGGACCGGACTCGCTGCCCCGGCCGAGCAGCTCGAAGGTGCGGGCCTGCAGCTCGCGGGCGTCGGCGTGGCCCGGTTCGGCGAAGAGCACGTGGCCCAGCACCTCGGCCACCCAGCGCAGGTCACCGGCCGCGAAGCTGGCCCGGGCCCTGGCCACCACCGCGTCCGCACCGCCCATGAAGTCGACGTACCGGACGGCCTGCTCGACCGGCGGGTGCTGCCACAGGTGGGCCGGGTTGGCGTCGAACCACCCCATGTACCGCTGGTAGACGGCCTTGGCGTTGTGGCTCAGGGTCCCGTAGTAGCCCTTGGCGTGCCAGGCCCGCTCCAGCGCGGGCGGGAACGCCAGCTGCTCGGCGATCTCGGCGCCGGTCAGGCCCGCGTTGATCATCCGCACCGACTGGTCGTGCAGGTAGGCGTAGGCGTCGCGCTGCTCCTCCAGGAAGGCGACGGCCCGCTCGGCGCCCCAGGTGGGCCAGTGGTGGGAGGCGAAGACCACGTCGAAGCCGCCGTCGAACAGCCGCAGCGTCTCGGTCAGGTAGCGCGCCCACTGGCTGGGGTCGCGGACCAGGGCGCCGCGCAGGGTCAGCACGTTGTGCAGGGTGTGGCAGGCGTTCTCGGCCACGCAGAGCACCCGCAGCCCGGGGAAGTGGATGTTCATCTCGGCCGGCGCCTCGGTGCCCGGGGTGAGCTGGAAGACCATCCGCACCCCGTCCACCGTGAACGCCTGCCCGGTGGCGGTGATGTCGACGGTGGGCGCGACCAGGCCGACCGTGCCGAGCGAGGTGCCCTGGCCGAGCCCGCAGCCGATCTGGCCCAGCGGTCCCTTGGGCAGCGCCGCGCCGTACATGTAGGCGGCGCGCCGGGCCATCGCCGGGCCGGTCATCACGTTCTCGCCGGCCGCGTGCTCCAGGAAGCCGGCGGGGGCGAGCACCGGGACCGGGCCCGCGGCCTCGTCCAGCACGCCGCGCACGCCGCCGAAGTGGTCCACGTGGCAGTGCGTGTAGACCACCGCGGTCACCGGGCGCGGGCCGCGGTGCGCGCGGTAGAGCGCCAGCGCCGCGGCGGCCACCTCGGTGCTGATCAGCGGGTCGATCACCACCACCCCGCGCTCGCCCTCGACGAAGGTGATGTTCGACAGGTCCAGGCCGCGCACCTGGTAGAGGCCGGGCACCACCTCGTACAGGCCCTGCCGGGCGGTGAGCCGGCTCTGCCGCCAGAGCGAGGGGTGCGCGGTGGGCGGGCACTCCTCGTCCAGGAAGGCGTAGGCGTCGTTGTCCCACACCACCCGGCCCGCGGCGTCGCGCACCACGCACGGGTCGAGCCGGGCGATCAGGCCGCGGTCGGCATCGGCGAAGTCCTGCTGGTCGGGGTCCGGCACGGTCTGGTCCGTCACCGTCTGGTCCGTCACCGTCTGGTCCGTCACCGTCTGGTCGGGCACGGTCTGGTCTGCCACGGGGCACGTCCTGTTCTGGGTTCCGCTCCGGCTGTCCTCGGGTTCCTGCTCGGGCCACTATTGCAGTCTGACTGCAATAGAGGTCAAGATGGCGCCCACCCGACCCGAGGAGCCGTCGATGAACCAGTCGCCCGTCGAGCAGCAGGCGGCCACGCCGTGGGCCGGGCTGCGGGAACGCCTCGGACTCGCCCTGCTGCTGGACGCGGCGCTGCCGCCGGCGGCGTTCCTGGTCGGGCTCGCCGCCGGCCGGATCGGGACGGGCGCCTCGGCCGCCGCGGCGGTCGCGGTGCTGCTGGCCGCGGTGCGACTGGTGCGCCGCGAGCCGGTGCGACCGGTGCTGGTCGCGCTGGCGGCCGTGCTGCTGGCGGCGCTGCTGGTGCACCGCAGTGGGCGGGCGGTCGACTTCTTCCTGCCCGACCTCGGGGTCAACGCCGTGCTGGCGCTCTGGTTCGCGGTCTCGCTGGCCCTGCGCCGGCCGGCCACCGCCACGGTGCTGCGACTCCTCGGGGTGCGCCGCGTCCCGCCGGGACAGTGGGCCAACACGGCCGTCTGGCTGGCCTTCTGGTGCCTGCACCTGGTGGTCGGGGTGCCGCTCTACCTGGCCGGGCTGGCCTTCTGGCTCGGCGTGGTGCGGATCGCCGCCGGGCCGCTGCTCTGGCTCCCGGTGGCGTGGCTCGGCCTGCGCGCGGCGCGGCGCGCGGGGGCCGAAGCCGGGACCGGGGCCGGGGCCGGGGCCGGGGCCGGGGCCGCCTGAGCCCGGGTCAGGCGAGCAGCGCCGTCAGGGTGCGGGCCAGCGCCGCGCCGGCCTGCGCGACCGTCAGGTCGCGCCGCTCCCGCAGGTGGTTCCAGGCCGCCCAGGAGGAGGCGCCGTCCAGGGCGGCCAACAGCTCGGCCCGCTGCTCCCCCGCCGCTTCCAACTCGGGGGCGAAGGTGCGGGCCAGGTCCGCGCCGAACCAGTCGTCCCCGGCCCGCATCACCTCGCGCAGCCCGGCCGAGTCGACCTCGAGCGCCAGGCCGTACACCCGGATCGGGGTCATCAGCTCGTACATCCGGGCCCGCTGGTCGAGCAGGGCGGCCACCTTGCGCCCGGTCTCCAGGGTCGGCGGCACCGGCTCGGCCAGCGCCCGCCAGCGCTCCGCCTGGCGGCGCGCGGCGGCGACGTAGAGCGCCTCCCGGTCCGCGAAGTGCACGAACACGGTCCGCTGCGAGACCCCGGCGCGCTCCGCGATCGCCTTGCCGGTCGGCACCCCGCGCCCCTCGGCCAGCAGCTCCAGGAGCGCGTCCACCAGCACCGCGTACGTCCACTGCGGATCCCTGCGCCGGCGTGTCGGCTTCGCCTCCTCAGCGGTGTTCATGCGCCCATGCTCCCACTCGTCCGTCGAACCGGGTCCGGGCGGGCCGGTCAGGGTGCATCATGTCGGTCATGACGCAGACCGCGAGCAGCCAACCCCAGGCCCCGGCCGCCGAATGCGCGTCCTGGGAGCACTACGGGAACGGCCACTACCGCCCGAAGCGCGGCTTCACCGGCGCCGAGATCCTGGTCTTCGAGGCCTGCGGGCTGCTGGCCGCCCCGGGCACCGGTTGCCCGGTCTGCGGCGGGAGCGGGGTGGTCTACCGGTCGACCACGCTCAGCGACGGACAGGCGGTGGCCGAGCCCGGCCGCTGCACCGCCTGCCCCCCGGCCGGGCGCGGCATCGACTGGCAGCGGATCACCGGTTGAGCTCCGCCTGCCGGGCCCGCCAGGCGAGCGAGTCGCGGATCCCGTCGGCCAGGGTCAGCACGGGCTCCCAGTCGAGCAGCCGGCGGGCCTTGTCGATCAACGGGTAGCAGCCGGCCACGTCGCCGGGGCGGGCCGCACCCTCGCGCAGCGGCAGCGGCTCGCCCAGCACCTGCTCGAAGGCGCGGTGCAGCTCGCGCACCGTGGTGCCGGTGCCGGTGCCGATGTTGACCGCCTCGAAGCCGCCGCGACCGGCCGGCAGCACCTGCGCGAACCGGCGCAGCGCCGCCACGTGGGCCAGCGCCAGGTCCCAGACGTGCACGTAGTCGCGGATCCCGCTGCCGTCCGGGGTCGGCCAGCCGCCGCCGGTGAGCTCGAAGGCGCGGCCCTGCTCGTGCGCCTGGATCAGCCGGCCCAGCGCGTGGGTCGGGGCCGGGTTGCGCAGCCCGGTGCGCAGCTCCGGGTCGGCGCCGATCGGGTTGAAGTAGCGCAGCGCGATCACCCGCAGCGCGGTCGCGGCCGCGGTGTCCTGCAGCAGTTGCTCGGCCACCAGCTTGGTGCGCGCGTACGGGCTGGACGGCGCGGTGGGCGACTCCTCGTCCACCACCAGGGTGCCGTCGGTCGGCGGGGCGTAGAGCGCGGCGGACGAGCTGAAGACCAGCCGCTCGCACCCGTGGCGCAGCAGGTGCTCGACCAGCTCCACCGTCTTGGCCACGTTGACCCGGTAGTAGCGCAGCGGGTCGGCCACCGACTCCGGCACCACGATCAGCGCGGCGCAGTGCACCGCGGCCCCGATCTCGGGGTGCTCGGCGAAGATCCGGTCCAGCAGCGCGCCGTCGGCGATGTCGCCCCGGTAGAAGATCCGGCCCTCGGTGAACTCGGCCGCCCCGGTGTGCAGGTCGTCCAGCAGGACCGGGGTGATGCCGTGCTCCAGGCAGGCAGTGGCCACGGTGCTGCCGATGAAACCTGCTCCGCCGGTGATCAGGACCTTCAAGGTGGGCTCCTTCGCTCACAGTGACTCGCCGTCAGGTCAACATAATCAAACAGACCTAAACATTAGTCAACGAGGGGCCGGCGCGAAGTAGGCCGTGACCGCTCCGCCGGGGGCCACCCGCTGGAACCAGACCACCCGACGGGTCCCGCCGATGTACGCGGGCGCGCTCACCCACAGGTCGGCCCGGGGCGCGGCCTCGTTGCCGGGGAGGGTCGCGGCGTCCACCGCGTCCGCGGCGATCGTGCGCAGCAGCGCCAGCGCGGTCCGCTCCGCCGCCGCGGGCACCAGCGCCAGCCCGGTCAGCGCCTGCCACAGCTCGACCGAGACGTACGCGATCGGCGCGCCGCCCAACGCCACGTGCGGCCACTGATCGGAACAGCGCAGCACCGGTCCGGCGGCGGCGACGGGTCTGCCCGATGGATCGAGGTCCATGCGGTGCACGCTAGCGCTCCCGGGGGTGCGGGGCTCGGCGGTTGCCCGTTCTGCGGACCCGGCATGCACGGACCGTCACCGCCCGCAGACCGTCACCTCACGCACCGTCGCCGCGTTGGACTCCACGGCCACCCGCCCGGGCGGCCCCGAGCTCCGCGGGAGGCCACGATCACCGCTCCGCGCAACCCCGCACCGCGCCCGGCCTGCCCCTCCCTCGGTCGGGCGCTGGCCGGCATCCTGCTGCTGCTCCTGCTGGAGGCCGTCGCGCTGGCCACCGCCCCCGCCCGGCACCGCCCGCTGCTCGGTGGCGCCCTGCTCGGCGCGGGCACGGCGGCCTGCGTGGTGGCAGCGGCGCTGGCCCACGGCGGGCGGGCCCGGCGGCAGCCGCCGGCGGCCGGCGACTGGTTCAGCACCGAGGCGCTGGAGGGCTTCCCGATGGACGCCGTCCGCCCGCTGCTGCACCGCCCGGCGGCGCCCAGCCTGAACCGCCTCTACACCGCCTGGATCCTGGCCCGCCGCGGCCACGACGCCCAGTGGCTCGCCACCCACCTCGAACTCCCCGCCGAAACGGCGACCCTGCTCACCAGCGCGGCGCTGCGCCGCTGACCGCGATCCCGACGGCACCGACCGGCGCGGCACCGACC